>JALOOK010000540.1 GCA_025454445.1 Oscillatoria sp. Prado101
AAACCCGGTAACTTCTGCGAAACCGGGTTTCTGGGAAAGGATGCCGGCTAAACGGAACCTTCATAAACTGCATCAAAAACATTAATAAAACCGGTTTATAGCCGGTGTAATTCGCTGATAAAAAGCGCTAGCTCACTGATTGCAAACAAACAGTTTTATGTTCGTCAAGGTTGCTCTAAATCACCAAACTACTTACCGATTCGACAAATTCGTGTACTTGGGGCCGCATATCGCGCGGCTGCGACCGGCACCCCACTGCCGCACGCCAATTCAAAGTTATTCTTTCCAAGTTCACACCCCAGAACACACTCTCCACTGGTTGCAAGATCCCTACGCAAACTTCCTGACGCGGCTGACATTTCCGAATCCAACCGCTGAGTTTAAAATTGAAGTTGACCTGATTGCTGAGCTTCACCCTATCAACCCTTTTGATTTCTTCCTAGAACCCTATGCGGAAAAATACCCGTTCACTTATGAGGGGGATCTGGCTAAGGAGCTAATTCCGTTTCTGGAAATTACAGAAGCCGGCTTCTTGTTGCGCCAGTGGCTGGCAACAGTTGACAAAAAGCCACAATTCATCACTGATTTTATTGTGGCGATCAACGCACGAATGCGGGAGGAAATTGCCTACGAGCAGCGCTTCGAGTCTGGCATCCAATCCTGTGAGTCAACGCTGGCGAGAAAAGTTGGCTCCTGTCGGGATAGCAGCTGGCTGTTGGTGCAGATAATGCGGCATTTTGGCCTTGCGGCGCGGTTTGTGTCGGGCTATCTCATCGATTTGGCGTCGGAGGAAAAACCGGAGGATAGTGCAGATTTGCACGCTTGGGCGGAGGTTTATTTGCCCGGTGCCGGTTGGGTTGGTTTAGATCCCACTTCCGGGTTGCTAGCAGCGGAGGGACATATCCCCCTCGCCTGTACTGCTAATCCGGAAAGGGCGGCTCCAATTACCGGCTCGACAGAACCCTGTTTCTCAAAGCTCGATTTTTCTGTCACCGTTTCTCGCTTGCAGTAGTAAACTGTTAGGCTAATAATGCTGCCTGTCTGCCTAAGGTCGGCAGAGCCGACCGGACGGCGTTCCCAGCTGCCAGGCTGGGAACGAGGTAACCAGGGAAAGCTGTTAGGCTTTTAACCTGCTTTTTCCTTGAAAGGAGGCAGTCGCTTCGGAACTGCGTACACCGCCACCAATGAAAATTGTCGCCAGGGCGGGGCGAGCACGGGGGCGTCGCCCCTACAACACTATTTTCAAGTCAGAGTCCCGTAACGAGGAAACAAATATAAGGCGTAGGACAGGCTTATGGCCTGTCCTCGGTAGGGCTAAAGCCCAACTACAAACCTTTTCAAGGCAGTCGCGACGATCTGCGCACACCACCACCAATGAACAGTCGCGCTTCGGGCGGCGGAGATCCAGTAGGGCGTGCAGCCCAACTACGAACCTTTTCAAGTCAGAGCCGACCGATCGCGTTCCCGAGCCTGGGAACGAGAGATAAAGGTTTGTAGTTGGGCTGCACGCCCAATGGGCGGTTTCCCAGCCTTAGGCTGGGAACGAGAGAATGCAGGAGTTAGAGCCGGCGAAATTCATCTTGCAGGGCTTGATGGCGGGGATAGCGCTGGCGAAGGGAGTCAATATACTGCCGCCAGATGTCAGGCTCCTTCAAAATGTCCAGATAAATCGATTTGATGGCATCAGCGTGACGGGCGGCGGTGCGATAGTAATCGCGGCTTTTCAGGTCAATATAGTGCCGCACAAGCTGCTCGTAAATCTTCACCGACTCTTGGGGATGATATTCTTTAATCCCTTCGGCAACCAAAACCTGCAATCGCTCAGCATGTGGCTGCCGGTGTGCCAGTTCGAGGGCCGCTTGCCAATCGGCTTCATGCAGATAAATCTGTGCCAGGGGTTCCGGATTGCGCTGCGCCATATCGAGCAACTTCGGCTCCACGACTGGCCATGTGCCTAATGATACAGAAACTGTTTTAATTTTCTGGTACAATTCTAGGGTGACGCCGCTATACTCGGCAACCGCCATCAAAATCCGGCACAAGTTTTCCCGATCGTGTTTGAGCTCATAGTAGTCCGCTAAAGTATGCAGCAGTTCGCTGGATTTCACTGCTGAACCCAGAGGCAAAAAGTCAAAAGTACATTCCTGGGCGCGGCGGTTATTTAATAAGTGCGATGCGCCGGCTTCCAAGGTGGCGACGTATTTCTTCTTTTCCCCTTTTCGCTGCCAATATTTCGCTAATTCCAGATATTGCTCTTCAGTTTGCAGGTGGGATTCCCGAACTCTCAAATAGTTAGCCTCATCGCCTAAAGTTAGGTAAAAACTGGCAATTAATTCAGCCCTTCTTGCATACTCAGTCTTTTGAAGTTGAGCGATTATATACTGGCAGTCTTCTGCAGTAGTAGCCAGGGTGGCGATCGCGTTTTCAATAGCATCGCTGACATCGCCGTAACCGCTCATCTCCCAGGTAAGTGCGTCGATGAGCGAGTCCAAATAGGGCTGCTTTTCCAGAGAGGATTGGGCTAATTTTGCCACCGCTTCAGCGTACAAACCAATCACGGACTCAAGTTGCTGGGTTCCGATGGCTAACTCTTCCTCCTCAAACATCTGATTGCAGCAAGTAACCAGATGCCAAAATACCTGGATATTGTCGCGGGGATGCAAATTCTTAGCCGCACCGAGAATCGGGTCTAACTCAGGATAAATCTCATCTTCATCGGGATGGTTTTCTAAACCGTCAGATGCTTCTTTTAGCGTAGCGAAAATCTCGGTTATTTCTTGTTGTATTAGCAACACTTCCTCATAATTAATGGACGGCGACGGTGGGTTGATGCGCGACAACAGTGCGTGGCAAAAGTCCGCTCTGTCGCTGGCCAATTTCAAGACCAGCTCCAACAACTCCTGATGGGACATGGCGGTTAAAGCTTGCTCTAGGAAACCCGGTTTATCCATATCAATCTGCTTCCTCAGCTTGGGGGCTGCTTGCAAATCAGGCAGAAGTGCCGCTATTTGCAAGTATGCTAATCCTAAGGCTCTGCGTGAGCTGCTGGCAATCTCTTGCGCCCTTTTTGTCTGGGCTGGGGATTGGGAACGCCCTATTGCCCTTGTGCCCAAGCCCCCACGCCCCTCCCCA
>JALOOK010000541.1 GCA_025454445.1 Oscillatoria sp. Prado101
TCGGCGGAAGTCGGACTCTCCGTAGCTCAGGCGAATGTACACCCGGCGCGTTGCGGATAAATCCGTCAGGGTGGCGATCGCCTCCTCAGCTATGTCCACCAAATTCACCGGCACCCGCTGCAATTTCAGTCCCTCTGTGTCGTTTCGGTACACGAAAAGCAGCGTCTCCACCAGCTGCAGCGTGGTGCGGTGCGAGCGCACCATCATTTCCAGCACTTTTTGCTGCGCCGGCGTCACTGCGCCGAATTGCTTCTGCTGGAAGGATTTGATGGTTTCAATAGCCCCGAGTAGCGGCGTTTTCAAGTCGTGGCTCAAGGTGGAAACGAAATCCTCTCGCATCAAAGACAGCTGCTTTTCGGCAGCGAGCTGAGCTTGCTGTTGCGCCAGCGCTTCCTCGTAGCGCCGGTTGCGCTGCGACAGCCAGCCGGTCACCGCCAGCGCCAGCATCGCAATCAGCCGGTTGGCCACAGTCGCCGGATTGAAGGGTTCGGCATCGGGCAAAAACAGATTCAGCAGCGTTAGACCAATAGCCGCACTCGTTACCGCCAGTGTGGCGGACCTGCTCCTCAGGGAATTGGCTTGCAAAATCGCGCCGGTGTAGAGGTAGCCAAAGACATACGCTGATGGCGTGGAGAACTCTAGCGCTATGACCACAGCGAATATACCGGCAACCAGCCAGTGCGGTTTCAAGGACTGATTCTTCATGGCTCGACTTGACCTGCAGAGTGCCCTCTGCGCGCACCCTACCTTAATTCTAGACTGCCGGCTCGCCCGCACGCTCGTACAACTGCTCGTTTAGCTCTGTTCTATATCTTCAAATATAGAACAGCATAAACGCTTTAAACATTTATAGGCTTCCCGTTATAGATTGGCCTATATAATTTTGGGCTGAATGTCAAACTATATCTTGTCTTTTATTGAAAGAAACTCCATAATCAAGGCATGGAAAAAACTCCTGAACAGGTCAACCTTACTTGCCTCTTATGATTTCTGGAGACACAACCCTCCTGCAAGTGCCGATCGCATTCAATAGCTGTTATTGCGACGTGGCTTTCAATGATATTCCGTTACCAGAAAAGTGCCAATTGTTGGGGCTGGTAAGACAAGGACAAGTTATTCTAGCCAGTGAAAACCCGACCCTTCGCTGCGGGGATACCATCTTGGCAGTAGCACTGCATTCCAAAATGGCCCCCGCTCTTCAAGTCGTCTTAAAGAAAACCCACTCCCTTTCCTGGACTGCCTTGAGAACCACCTAACCGGCTCGATAAGTAGGGTGAGAAGCGCCGAAAGTACGGCCCCCAGAAAGCCCGCTCTCACCCCGCCCTTGACAAAAAGCTCTATAGCAGTTATAAAGAATTTGAGAACCTCTCTCTCTTTTCTTCCCTTGGCGCACGGGCGCGTCTTGGCGGTAAAAAAAATAACCCGCTCACAAATCGAGACAAAATGCTACTCAAAATGCTACTATAGAGTCACCGTTCACAGGCAAAATTATGTGGGAAGGGATAATCCAAATAGCGCTGACCATCCTAATTATAGCAGCAATCGCGCCTTTCTTTGGCAGTTATATGGCGCGGGTTTTCCTGGGAGAAAAAACCGGACTTGACCGCTTCCTGGTGCCGGTGGAGCGAACCCTCTACAAACTGGGTGGAGTTCGCTCGCAACAAAACATGACCGGCGCTCAGTACGCCCGTGCCGTCCTAGTCAGTAACCTGAGCATGGGGGTATTTGTCTATACTATCATCACCCTGCAGGGTGCGCTACCCCTGAATCCCACCGGCTTGCCGGCACCCAGCTGGGATTTAACCCTGCACACGACCATCTCCTTTATAACCAATACCGACCAGCAGCACTACGCCGGCGAAACCACCCTAAGCTACGCCTCTCAGATGCTAGCGCTGGGGTTTTTGATGTTTACCTCAGCCGCCACCGGCATTGCAGTAGCCATCGCCTTCATTCGCGGCTTAACCGGCAAACCTCTCGGCAACTTTTACGTCGATTTAACCCTATCCATCACCCGGATATTGCTGCCGGTTTCCATCCTGGGCGCAATAGTGCTCATCATTCTGGGCGTCCCGGAAACCCTAGCGGCACCGGCAACCGCTACCACCCTAGAAGGTGCCACGCAAGTCATTGCCAGAGGGCCGGTCGCCCACTTTGAAATCATCAAACAGCTCGGAGAAAACGGCGGCGGCTTCTTTGCCATCAACTCCGCCCACCCTTACGAAAATCCCAACCCCCTTTCCAACCTGATTGAAACCATAGCAATGGTTGCCATCCCCGCCTCCCTGATTCACACCTACGGCATCATTGCCAATAACAGAAAGCAAAGCTGGCTGCTGTTCTGGATGGTCTTTACCATCTATGCCATTTTGGTTGTAATCGCCGCCGCCGGAGAGTTCCAAGGAAATCCCCTCGCCAACAACCTCCTCGGAATACAGCAACCCAACCTAGAAGGCAAAGAAGTTCGATTTGGCTGGGCGCAGACAGCCCTGTGGGCAGTCACCACCACCGGCACCATGTGCGGCGCAGTCAACGGCATGCACGACTCCCTCATGCCAGCCGGCGGTTTTGTTACCATGTTTAACATGTTCCTGCAAATCGTCTGGGGCGGACAGGGCACCGGCACAGCATACATATTCGTCTTCCTAATTTTAACCGTATTTCTCACCGGCTTGATGGTAGGGCGCACCCCCGAATTCTTGGGCCGCAAAATAGAAAAGCGAGAGATCGTCCTAGCTAGCGTAATTCTCCTCGTTCACCCCATAGCAATCTTAATTCCCGCTGCCATTACCCTCGCCTTTCCCGACAGTCTTGCCGGCATCAGCAATCCAGGATTTCACGGACTCTCCCAAGTCGTCTACGAATACACCTCCGCCGCCGCCAACAATGGCTCCGGCTTTGAAGGATTGACAGATGGAACGCCCTGGTGGAATCTCACGACCTGTTTCAGCCTCTTGCTGGGGCGCTACATCCCCATTATCGCCCTGCTGCTGCTAGCAGACAGCATGGCTTCCAAACAGCCCGTACCCGAAACAGCCGGCACCCTGCGCACCGACACCCGCCTGTTCACCGGCGTTACAGCCGGGGTGATTTTAATCCTGGGTGCCCTGACCTTCTTGACCGATTGCCGAAGCCTTTCAAATTGCCAGCGAAGCAACAACAAAAATCCCATGAATTTTTCTATCCCTCAGACTCTTTATTTTCTTCATTATTGGCGTCCTTGGCTCAGGAGCGGTTCATTATTCCCTGCAAGCTTAAGCTAACAACTGACACTTTAAAAATGACAAATCCAGCTTCCAAACCCAGACAGACTCCACGCGGACCGCGCCATTCTCGGAGACACACGCCAAAAGCCAATACCAGAGGTCTGTACAGAAGAGCGATTCGGGAATCCTTCGCCAAGCTTGACCCCCGCATTGCGGTGAGAAACCCGGTGATGTTTATTGTTTGGGTCGGCACAATCGTCACCGCACTTCTGACACTTGACCCGTACTTGTTCGGTGCCGTTCCGGGAGAAAATCCGCGATTAATCAATGCCTTGATAGCGGTAATCCTGTTCTTCACCGTCCTGTTTGCCAACTTTGCCGAAGCAGTAGCAGAAGGGCGGGGTAAGGCGCAAGCTGACGCCTTGCGATCTACCAAATCTGATACCGTCGCCAGCAAACTTTTGCCCGATGGCTCAGTGGAGGAAGTGTCTTCTACGAGTCTGAGAAAAGGCGATCTGGTGAGAGTCACCGGCGGCGATTTGATTCCCGCTGACGGGGAGGTGGTTGCCGGTGTCGCCAGTGTGGATGAGTCCGCGATTACCGGCGAATCCGCGCCGGTGCTCAAAGAACCGGGCTCTGATATGGCCAGTTCCGTCACCGGCGGGACGCGCATTCTCTCCGACGAACTCACTATCCGAGTTACAGCCGATCCGGGGAAGGGATTTATTGACCGGATGATCGCCCTCGTGGAAGGCGCTGAGCGCACCAAGACGCCCAATGAAATTGCCCTGACGGTGTTGCTGGCGGTTCTGACTCAGGTGTTCCTGATTGTGGTGGCGACTTTACCGCCAATTGCCAATTATGTCAAGAGTCCGGTGAGCGTGGCGATTTTGATTTCCCTGCTGGTGGCGCTGATTCCCACAACTATCGGCGGGTTGCTCAGCGCTATCGGGATTGCCGGTATGGATCGGGTGGCTCAGTTTAATGTGGTGGCCACTTCGGGACGGGCGGTGGAGGCGTGCGGCGATGTCAATACCCTGGTACTGGACAAAACCGGCACGATTACCCTGGGAAACCGGCTGGCGGAGGAGTTTATTCCCGTCAATGGCCACTCAATGGCGGAGATTGCCCGCGTCGCTCTGGCTGCCAGCGTGTTCGATGAGACTCCAGAAGGAAAATCTATTGTCCGTCTGGCTCAGAGGTTAGAAGCGCAAATCGATTTCGACCGCCGCCAAGCGGAGGGCGTTGAGTTTTCCGCCAGAACGCGCATGAGTGGGACGAATTTGCCGGATGGCCGCGAGGTGCGCAAGGGAGCGGTGGATGCGATTAAGGGGTTTGTGCGCTCTCGCGGTGGCACACTGACGCCGGAACTCGATACGGCTTACGAGCGCGTTTCTCGTCTGGGAGGCACACCTTTGGCAGTTTGTCAAGATAGCGAAATTTATGGCGTTATCTATTTGAAGGATATTATTAAACCGGGGATTCGGGAGCGCTTTGACCAGTTGCGGCGCATGGGGGTGCGCACGGTGATGCTCACGGGTGATAACCGGATTACGGCGTCGGTGATTGCGCAAGAAGCCGGTGTGGATGATTTTATTGCGGAGGCGACGCCGGAAGACAAAATTTCGGTGATTCAAGCTGAGCAAGCGCAAGGCAAAATTGTGGCGATGACCGGCGACGGGACGAATGACGCGCCGGCGCTGGCGCAAGCGAATGTGGGTCTGGCGATGAATTCTGGCACCCAGGCGGCTAAGGAAGCTGCAAATATGGTAGATTTGGATTCTGACCCCACAAAGTTGATTGATTTGGTGACAATTGGCAAGCAGTTGCTGATTACTCGCGGGGCGCTGACGACGTTTTCTGTTGCCAATGATATTGCGAAATATTTTGCGATTATTCCGGCGATGTTTGCTGCGGCTGGGATTGGCAGTTTGAATGTGATGGGGCTGGCGAGTGGGAATTCTGCGGTTTTGTCGGCGCTGATTTATAATGCGTTGATTATTCCAGTTCTGATTCCGCTGGCGCTGCGGGGTGTTGAGTTTAGGCCGCTGACGGCTGACCAGCTGTTGCGGCGCAATATTTTGATTTATGGGTTGGGGGGTGTGGTTGCGCCTTTTGTTGCGATTAAGTTGATTGATGTTTTGGTTGCGGCTGTGGGGTTGGGTTAGAAATGGTTAGAAATGAACCGCCGCCGTGAAGGGACACCAAGAAA
>JALOOK010000127.1 GCA_025454445.1 Oscillatoria sp. Prado101
TCATAAGCGCCCCCAATCGTTTGGCGGTTTCCGCACGGATACTGCCCTTGGGAGGTATCTGGACGCTTAGACTTATTAGTAGCAACTTGGGTAAAGATAACACTGCCAATGCGCTCACCCCCTCCCAGCCCGGTCAGTTGCTTGCAGAAGCCTCAACTGATTTTCCCCGCCAAGCTCGCGGGGAAAGCCGTTTTAGCTTGTCCCCCGTATCTGTCACACTCTTGTCAGGGCGACACAACACAAATTCCCATATTTAACTGTATGTGGCTAAATTATTAATGAATATTCACAATCCCCTAAAACAGGATTTCTTGCGCATTTTTCGCCGCCAGTCCCCCGTTAGCGTACTTGGCCCGCACAAACGGGCGGCAATCTGGGTGCAGGGGTGTGAGGAAGGCTGTCCGGGCTGTGTGGTGCCGGAATCCTGGGACAGAGCCGATGGGGAAACCATCGCTGTGACAGAACTGGCAGACTGGATTATATCACAAAAAGATATTGAAGGCATCACCCTTTCGGGTGGGGAACCGATGTTGCAAGCTGCCGGTTTAGGGAGTCTGATCGATACAGTGCGCCGGTCAAAAGACCTGGGTGTGGTCTGCTACACCGGCAAGCGGTGGGAGTGGCTCGGGCGCACCGGCACGCCGGCGCAAAAATCCTTGCTCGAACGAGTCGATTTGCTTATTGACGGCCCCTATATCGAGTCAGAACACGGCGACTTGCTTTGGCGAGGTTCCAGCAACCAGAGACTGTTACCGCTCACTGAAAGGTATCGCCATATTTTAACACAACACCTAGCCGCCGGAGATCGCTCTGCCGGCATAGAATTCGGCGTAGACCTGACCGGCGCATTTTATTTCACCGGCGTCCCCGCGCTCAAGGGCTTCCGGGCGGAATTTGAAGCCCGCATGCAGCGTCAGGGGATTACGATAAAAAAGGCCAGAGCTACCAATGATAAATAGTGGAAGGTCCTATGAGTGGCAGCCCCAAGTTTTCAGAGGCTGAAATTGCCGCGTGGAAACAAAAGATTCTGGAAGCATCGCGGCAGCGGCGGGCCGAGGCCGAGGCCAGACGCCGGCAGGAAGCGGAGGCGCAGGAGCGACAGCGCCAGCTGGAGGTGTTTCGCAACCAGACCGGCATGCGGCTGCAGGCGCTGCTGTCCGACCTGCACGCGGCTTGGGCCAATCTCTATCGCCAGGATGCCCTAACTTTGCAATATCGCGCCAACAGCCAAGTAGAGCCGGTCGCTCAGGCGCAGTCGGAGGCGCAACTGCTCTCGATTTCTCAAGAACTGGACAAAATCGAACTGGCCTTGCAAGAGGCTGTGCACGGCAAGCGGCGCGAGGAAGCGGAAAAGAAACGGCTGGCCGACATCGACCGGCAGCAGTTGGAACTGGAGGAACTGGAACGGCGTGTCGCTGAAACTCCTGACGCCGAAGCTCTAAAATTCGATGCGGCGGGCCGGCTACAGGTGAGGAATGTCCTGCAAAGGGTGCGCTCAGCCCTCGCTGCCGGCGATCCGGCGGCGGTGCGCCGCCCTCTGGCAGAAGCAACAGCGCTCGCACACCAGCACATCCGCCAGATTGCTCAGGGGCGAGGTGCGGACCGGCACCTGCAGGAGCAAGCAAACCGGCACCTGACAGAATTCCAGGTAATTCTGGCCGGTTTGAAAGCCGATCCGGTGGTGATGCGCTGGCAAACAGCAGCGGTAGCGGAACTGGAAGCTGTGGCGAACGCCGAAAAGCAGGCGATTCGGGACCGCCGGGTCCGAGAGCACCTCTGCAGTTTGATCGAGATCCGCCACCGCTCTCAAATAATTGTTGAAACTGCCAACACCGTTTAGTTCAAGGCAGACCGGCGGGATTATATTGCTGACAGCATTGCCAAGACACTGCAGGAAATGGGTTTCAGGATTACGTTTCACCAGCCAGAGCATCCAGGCCATCCAGCCAGCGCTGCCATCCTGGGAGCCACAACCGGGACAGGTAAAGGCATAAGTGTCAGCGTCCCAATTGCGGGACAGGTGTTTTATGATGTAGACGGCTTTGTCTTGCACAGCGTGGCGACGGTTGAGGGCAATACCGCTGCAGTTTGTGACGAAGCGGAACAGGTGCTCAACCAAATGCACGCTACCTTAGAGGACAAATTTGGAGTCCAGATGGGTGAGGTGCTCTGGCATGGTAAAGACCCGAATCGCGCCCTCCGCGCCCGCTGACCAGTTGCCCAACTCTCAGCTTAAGCGCAGTCGCAGTGCGTGACTAAATCGGGGGAAGGAGTGTTTTAAGGACGCTTGTTTTTGTATTCTGTAGCGTTCCCAGCCTGAGGCTGGGAACGAGCGCGGGGAAAGGAGCCCAAATCATGTCTCTAAAAGATCAGTGGTACGCCGCACGAGTGCAACGCCAGCAGGAACTGCGCCAGCGCCAACAGCAGGTGGCTGCCTTTCTGCAGGAGACGCGAGCCCACCAGCAGCAAGTCTGGAGCGAAGAGCGACAGCAAAGGGAAACCTTTGTGGCATCTTTGCGCGATTATGTTTGGGGGTCAGCGCTGACTCCTGAAAATAGCAGCAGCGCTGCAATTAGGTCAGATACTGGCAATTAGCCTTAACCAAACTGACATGCCGGTGAGCATAAATAACTCAAGTTGCTACCTACAAGTATAAGCATCTCTATCCCCCCTGGCCGGGGCGGGCAAGGTGCCACCGGCACTACGAAAGGGGGGCTTTGAGATGTTCCCCCCCTTTTTTTGGGGGGGTTTGGGGGGTAGCTGACCTGAGTCACTGGTAAGTAGCAACTTGGGTTAAATAAACTCCTAGTTCGTAGTAGGGGCTTTAGCCGGCGTTGCACAATTGCGGCGATGTTCCCCACCCCCCCAACCCCCGATTGCCGGCTGCGGGGAGGGGGAGTAAGAGAGAGTTCTAAATTATTTGTAAAACCCTCTCTCTTCTCTTCCCTTGGCGCTCTACCCTGCGGGAAGCCGCTTGCGCGTCTATGGAGTCTTGGCGGTTTATAAAAAAAATCCACCCTCAATCCCGAACCTCTATAGGGCCAAAGACCTACTAAAAACTGCTCGAAAAGGAAGCAAATCAATGAACCAAAATCAGTTCTGGAGAATGTTTGAAGATCAGTGGTTTACACCCAAGTATCGCTTAAAGAAGCTGTTGGGTGCGGGGTCGTTTGGTGCTGTGTTTCTGGCGGACGAGGTGGTAGCAGATCGCGTGATGCGGGAAGTTGCTATCAAGATTTTTTCTAATGAGAGCGAGAAGCAAGAGCGTCAAATTGCGGAGTTGCAAACGGCTATCTCTCAGAAACATCCGGGGTTGCTGGAGGGGTTCAGTCCGGAACAGGGCTGGCTGAAAGGGGTTGAGTGTCTGGGTTTGGTGATGGAACTGGCGGGAGAGTCGCTGGTTAAGCGGTTGCAGCGGGGGGGGATTCCGCTAGCGGAAGTGAAAGCGATGGTGAAGAATTTGGCGGGTGCTCTGCACTATTTGCACGAGCGGGGCATTGTGCACCGGGATGTGAAACCGGCTAATATTATGTGGGTGGGGGAACAGTGGAAGTTGACGGATTTTGGGATATCCAGGCTGCTGGAAAATCGCACCGGCAGTGAGACTTCGCCCAGTAATCAGGTGGGGACGATTGCTTACGCACCGCCTGAATCTTATGTGGGTAAGATTTCGCGGGCGTGGGATTTGTGGTCGCTGGGGGTGGTGATAGTGGAAATGCTGGTGGGTAAGCATCCTTTTGCGGGCAGCAATGTGGCAGAAATGATGCAGCGTGTGAGCTGTGAAGCGCCTAATATACCGTGTGATTTGCCGGCTCCTTTTACTGCGATTGTGGGGGGGTGTTTGGTGAAGGATTACAAGCAGCGCTGGACTGCGTCTCAGGTTCTGGCGGCTCTCGATCCGACGGCGGATTTGGGGCGGGTGACGGTGCTTTTGCCTCTTTCTCCGAGTTTTAGCAAGGTTGTGCCTCCGGGTGCGGGAGAGCGGGGATATGTTTCTCTTCCGACTGCCGGTGTTAGGGTTGTGCCGGAGGGGGTTTATAGTGGGAGGGATGGGGGGGGTGCCGGTGCTCGCTCGCAGGGGGGTGGGAGTAATGCGAGTGTTCTGCCGGTGCGGCGAGCGAACTATCAGGAGAAGCTTGCCGGTGGGGTGGTGTTTGATATGGTTGGGATTCCTGCCGGCAGTTTTTACATGGGGAGTTCGACGGAAGATATTGAGCGGGTTTTGCGGTTGGAAGACTGGTTTAAGCGCTGGGATGTGGAAACTTGGTTGCGCCGGGAAATGCCGCAGCACCGGGTGAGTTTGCGGTCGTTTTGTATGGGTAAGACGCCGGTGACTCAGGAGCAATGGCAGGGGGTGATGGGGAGTAATCCCTCACATTTTAGCGGTGCGAAGAAGCCGGTGGAAAATGTGTGCTGGTGGGAGGCGGTTGAGTTTTGTGAGCGACTTTCGCAATTGACTGGCAAGTGTTATCGTTTGCCTTCGGAGGCGGAGTGGGAGTATGCCTGTCGCGCCGGCACGCAAATGCTGTACAGTTTTGCGGATACGAAATATCAGCTGCGAGAGAGTGCGTGGTACACTTGGAATTCGCGGCATCAAACTCAGCCGGTGGGGCAGAAAAAGGCGAATGCCTGGGGGTTGCAGGATATGCACGGGCTAGTCTGGGAGTGGTGTGAGGATAGCTGGCATCACAGTTACAGTGGCGCGCCGGCGGATGGGAGTGCGTGGGGGGTTGATGGGCACCCGACGAAGCATGTGGTGCGGGGCGGGGCGTGGTACAGTTTGGCGGATGACTGTCGCTGCGCTAACCGGTTTTGCTATGATGCCGGTTTTCGATATCCCAGTATTGGGTTGCGTGTGGTAATGTCGTGAGGGGGGGTGGGAAGTAGAGCGGCTTGCAGCGCTTTGTTGTGTGGGTTTGGCTATTTATGGCCCAGTATAGCATCATAATCGCTATGAGAACCTATCCAAAACCACAAAACCCCTTCTGGCTTGTCCAAACCTAACGCTCTATAGTTTTTTCCTACTCTCACCGATCGCAAACTGCCAATCTGCTTGAAGTGCAGTGATGGATGTTTCGGATCTGCCTTGAGCAATTCATAGTTCTTGTCTGCCAGTTCTTGAATTTCTTTCGGCAGGTGGCGGTAACATTCCCAAAACTGAGGCGTTGTGAAATGCTTCAAATTTGCCGGCATTGTCCTTCCTTGAATGCTTGTTCTGCTTGTTGAATTAAATGGTCTAATTTGCCGGCTTTCAAATCCGCCTCAATTTGTTTGTCCCACACAGATTCTTGGTAGTCGTCAAACCATTGGACAAATTCCGCGAACTCGTTCGGTGAGAGTTGCATCACTGCTGCCTTGATTTCTGGAATGCTCATAGCAAGTCACCTTTTTTTCTTATTTTAGCTTGTGTTTGTCACGGAATGGCATGGCGCTTGCAAACTTGTGTTGGTGAGACAGCCACCAAAAGGCCAGGTTCAGCGGCGGCTGCTAGTCTCGCTCGCTCACCGGCGGCTGAGAAGCGCTGACAGACAGCCGGGGGTTAAAGTAAGGGAGCCGGTGGAGCACAATCCCAGGCGGCTCCAGCTGATTCAAATATTTTCAGGTTCTGTAGATGCAACAATTATACCAAACTTACAGAGCAATTATCTGTAGAAGAGTCGCGGTGCTTGTCTATCTTTCCAGAGTAGGATGCTAGCAGCACCTTCCGGATGAACAGACCAAGGATCTACTCCATTGCCAGACCAACCATAGGGATCGATCAAAGCCGATTGGCCATTATTAGTACCTGTTAGTCTGCGAACGGCAAAATGTAGGTGAGGTTCAGTGCTACAGCCAGTGTTTCCCGATAATCCCACTAACTGTCCTGAACGCACTCTCTCTCCCCGACTTACAGAAATCTGATCGAGATGACCATATATACTCCGAAAACGAGAGCCATTAGCTGCGGTATGGGTTATGGCTACACTCAATCCAGATACAATTCTTCCTCCTAAAGTGGGGCAGCTGAAAGGCTGCTCTTGTGCCGCCCATTCCACTACCCCATCAGCAACAGCAAGGATGCGAGTTCCAACAGGCATGATCCAGTCATAACCTTCGTGACCATCAATGTAAGCACCGGAAAGACCTACTCGCCGTTTATTCCCCTGCCAAGTAGTTACATACCCGTTCCGATCTCTAAACTGTTGCGGAAGGTCGTGATCGAAGACGTTCGTAGTTGGGAAATTACCTGAAAAAGGTTTCTGAAAGAGAGAAATAGATGTCGGACTGGGAATAGATGTGGAGTTGGGAGCAGGTGCGCTATTTGCAGTCCCAGAACTAGCCACTCTGAAAAGACATGAAGGTTTGAATGGGTTTGTTACACTTTGATAGGCCAGCTCGAACGGCTTGCCACCAACCCCTGAAAAGGAAGACTGAAAACCTTGACAAGAAACTTGAACCTGATTTCTGCCGTCTAACAAATAGGTGCCGGAACTCACCACCCTACACCCTGGGTCAGTGCAATACTGGCTGAGAAGAACGGAACAGGGATCGGCAGACAAGTCGTTAGTTGTCCAAAGCCACCATCCACCATCCTTTTGGACATTACAAAACCTTCCCGCACGGGTCTGTGCGCTTGCTATGGAGTTATTTACTCCACTCCCCAATCCTATTGATAGGGCTGCGAACGTCAGGAGAGCCGGAAGGACAGCCAGATGATTTTTTTTATAAATAGACATGGTAGTTCATAAACTCCGCTATCTTCAATGTTGTAAGATATTAGGCTAATAATGCTGCATTCCCCTTCAAAGTCGGCAGAGCCGACAGAACGGTGTTCCCAGCCTGTAGCCGCAGGCTTCCCGTAAGGGTGGCTGGGAACGAGGGAAAGTCACCCTTAATTATAGCATCTCCCGTCCTTGAGGCGTCAACCCTGGTAGGGCTAAAGCCCAACTACGAACTTTGGGCTAAAGCCCAACTACGAACTTTGGGCTAAAGCCCAACTACGAACCTTTGGGCTAAAGCCCAACTACGAACTTTTGGGCTAAAGCCCAACTACGAACCAGCTTGACTTATTTCCCTGCGCGTGCTATTATTAGCCGGTCACACCAGATTTCCGCCCCCGCGTAAAAGACGGGGACGCAATCCTCCCCGCATTTTCTGTGAGGAAGGCTATGTTACCAATTTCAGCCCGTTGGATTCAAGACTTTGAAAAGCACCTCTATCGCCGGCAGCACCTGATTCTCTATAGTAACATTCACGATCAATTTCTCTGGCAGGGAACTTATCACGGTATGGGAGAATTCTTCAATGCCTATTTCCTCAACCTGGGATTTGACCTGATTGTGCGTTACGATCCGGTGGATGGCCTAACTTTTGCCCAGCCAGAAATGCGCCAGATGTTTGATGAATTGGTGCGACAGAGACTGGCGGAGCAGCAACAGGAACGCCTGGGACAGTCTGTCACCCCGGCAGCCCCAGCCATTGCTGACCCCACGCAGCCCCCATCCCGCGCCAATCCTGGCGCGGTGGTGCAGCGACTCACCGGCACTCACCTCTCCCCAGAGCAGGCTTTTAGCCACCTGCGAGCGGTGATTTCCCAGGCGACAGCCCCAGTAGCGGCGATTGTTGATTTAGGAGATATGCTGACTGCAGATCCAGAACGCTATCTCCTAGATGAGCGCCACCTCCTGACATTATTAAAAAAATCCACCCTGGAAGGCGCTGTCATTCGCGAAGGAAATCTCACCGGCTATCGCAACCCCCTCATCCTTTTGGCGAGCGATTTGCGGCGCGTCCCGGCTTGGTTTTACACCGGCAATCCCTTTGTCGCCCTCGTGCAAGTCACCCGCCCCAACAAAGAAGAGCGCCTTCAGTTTATCCTGCGCTTCGGTCAAAAAGGATTTTATGGCGGAGAGCAGATAAATGCCCAGCGTTCCAGCCCCCAGCAACTCTCCGATCTCGAACTAGCCGCCGAGGAATTTGCTGCCTTAACCGACGGCTTTCAAACAATGGATTTAGAGGCGATCCGCCACACCTCTTGGCGAGAGCGCATTCCCCTGGGCCCAAAAACCGTATTGCGCCTGGTAGACTTCTACAAATTCGGGCAGCGGGATGAACCATTTGAAAAAATTAGTCCGGATAAAATTGCTTATGCAAAAGAAGAACTATCCCAATCTGTCATCGGGCAACCTCGCGCGGTAGAAGCAGTCACCACCCTGCTAACCAGCGCCAAAGTCGGCATCAGCCTCAGTAATGTTAGCGGTCGAAATAGCAAGCCAAAAGGAATTTTCTTTTTCGTTGGACCCACCGGCGTTGGCAAAACCGAGCTAGCCAAATCCCTCACCCGCCTTATCTTTGGCGATGAACAGGCGTTCGCCCGATTTGATATGAGCGAGTACAAAGAAGAACACGCGGCTGAGAAATTAGCAGGTGCTCCACCCGGTTTCGTGGGATATGAAGAAGGAGGGCAGCTAACCAACCGCATTTTGGAGCGCCCTTACAGCATTCTCCTGTTTGATGAAATCGAAAAAGCTCACCCCAAAGTCCTGGATAAGTTTCTGCAAATCCTGGAAGACGGTCGCCTCACGGACGGAAAAGGCCAAACTGCCTATTTCAACCAAACCGTGATTATTTTCACCAGTAACATTGGCGCTTCTGACTTGACAGATCCGCAGACAGGTGCTATTATTAGAAATGGCATCATGACCGAAGTGCAGCGGCACGGTGTTCATTCCTTCACTTACGCTCAGGTTGACGCTCATTTTCGCACAGAAGTCCACTGGCACTTCAGCAGCCGTATCGGTCGGGCTGAATTGCTGAACCGGCTGGGTGACAGTATTGTGGTGTTTGACCTGCTGCGTCCGGAGTTTGTCTGGAAAATTGGCGAGAAGTTCCTGCGCCAACTCGCTGAATCCGCCTGGGACAAATACCGGCTGCTGCTACTGTTTCAAACTTCCGTGCTGGAAGTTCTCAGCCTTCACATGCAGGAGAGCGATAATTTACTGTTTGGGGGGCGGCGGATTAAAACCTTGCTGGAAACACTGGTTGAGCGCCCTCTCAATCGCTGGATTTTTGAAACCTATCCCGATTTCAACCTTCTAGCCGGCAAGCGGTTAATCCTGGGACTGGGACGCAACAGCATGCTGTCCGTCGTTGAGGGATAAGGATTATTTTGGATTTTGGATTTTGGATTTTGGATTGAATTTAGGGGGTACTTTCTCTTGTAGATGCAGGATAAATACCGCCTCTACAAAAGGCGAGAGAGAGGCTAGCCGAATAGATTTCAAAACCCGCGCTTGTATTTGAGGAAGAGGCTTCCCGGCTCGGGTTCTCCGATATCGTCTTCTGCATAAAATACTTCTCCCTCTAGCTCCCTTTTTTCCAAATCTAAGTCTAAATTAAATGACCAGCAAACTCCTTTGTCAAATCGGGTGGGAGCCACGATCATTCCGTAGAGAACGCCCTTTTTAGTCATTTGCCCCAAAAAAACGATATCCATCCGATCTGGCTCGCCTTCGCCGAGAAAAGCCTCT
>JALOOK010000542.1 GCA_025454445.1 Oscillatoria sp. Prado101
GTTGGGGGGTGGGGTTCCTGCGCGGGAACCAGAAATGATAGATTAAGCAGAGAGCGCCCCGATCAGAATTTATCGCAAACGCACAGATTTTGCCGCTTTCAAGGGAAACCAGATGACCGAAAACCAGCCGAACCCGCCAGAACAAGAGCAGCCGCAACCGCAAACTCCCGCGCCTCAGCCGCCTGAGCAGCCGGCGGCGAGCCAGCAGCCACCCCAGAAGCCGTCTGCTCTCAAAGTCCAAACTGTAAAAGTCCTGAGATTCACGATTCAGCTGCTGGAAGGGGCGGTGGAAAAACTGGAAGCGCCAGCAAGAGCGCAGCCCCAGCCGTCTGTGCTGGAGCAACTCCGTCCGGTGCTGGACAGCCTCTGGGAGGGGTGGCTGGGTGTTTTGCGCCTGGTGCGTTCTTTGCTACCGGCATCTGTTAGCGAAAAGTTGCCCGACTGGGGGCTGAGTGGGGCGATTGCCGGCATTCTCGCCCTGGTGTTGTGGACAGGATCTGCCCTGCTGTCGCCGAAACCGGCTGAGGTGGCGCAAGTCCCGCCCTCGGGCTTGCAGGCTCCCCCTGAGTTGACTGCGCCGGAAGAACCTGCGCCGGTGACTGTGGAGCCGGTGCGAGAACCGGAACCGGAATTAACTCCAGAACAGAGGCTGATTGCCTCAATTCAGGAGCAAGTGGCTGAAGTCACCCGCGAATACGCAGAGGGGCTGATTCAGTCGATTGAAGCTAATTTCCAGGGCAGTCTTTTGGTTGTCAAAGTTGGCGATCAGTGGTATAATATAGCAGAATCTCGACAGAATAAGTTAGCGGCTGACATGTTTGCGCGAGCGAAAGCGCTGGATTTCAGCAAGCTAGATATTACTGATGTTAAAGGCAGTTTGGTGGCTCGCAGTCCGGTGGTTGGAGGGGAAATGATTATTGTGAGGAGAAGGGTGCCGGTGGAAGGTGAGGGATAAAGATTGGGAGGGTGCATGTCACTTTTGAATCCGGGAGCTTGTAGAGACGCGACATCGGCGTTCGTACAATTAGCCCGCGCAGGCGGGCTTCGTTTGTATAGCCGCGATTTCTAATCGCCAGGAAACAAGCAAACGAGGGGATGTCGCGTCTCTACTGCGATTTAACTCACCTTCTTAGTGCGCCGGTTGCGGCTGGCAATCAAAAACAGGGTGACGGCAGCTAAACCGGCAATGGTTGCCGGTTCGGGCACGCCGGTATTCAAAGGATTGTCAGGTTTCGTCAGCTCTTCTTTCCCGTCTTCCACCTTGCGCTCAAAACGGTCTTTTTCCGCTTCCGCTCGCTTGAGTGCTTCCCGCTGCTCGTCATTGACTAGCACAATCATCGACGAGTAAGGGGTGACAATCTTGAAGGTTTTCGCGACGGCATGAATAGCATCCAGATCGGCGATCTGATTTCCGTCTGTCTTTTTGCTGAGCGCCTGTACGAGCTGTCGCGCTGCTAGGGGTTCAAAACCATTTTCCCCCTTGTTCTGGGCAACCGCCGGCGTCGCCTTTACCGGCGGGGAAGGCGCATTCTTAGCTGTAGCTTGTTTTGTCTTGCTCACCGGCTTTTCCACAAACCACGCATAGCCATCCACCACACTCACCGCAGATTTACCCAAGCTGGCTTTGGTTGCGATTCGCTGCAAAACCTCTGGAAGTTCCGCAGACACTCCCCCACCGCTGTCTTGAATTGCTTTTAACGTCACATCATCGTAAGCGCGTGGGAATGCTCCCAGATGCACCACCCACAGCGGCGCGTTTATCTGCGGCACATCTTTACTGTCATCGGACAATTCATAACTGCCCTCATCTGTGAGCAGCAAGATAGCATCATAGCGCGTATCGCCTCGCAACTGTGCGAATTGGCGCAGCATCTCCTTATATTGCAGTGTGCCGTAAAATGTCATCTTTGCTGCATTAAAGCTGCCGATATCGTCAATGCGCTTCGGCTGGGCACCTTTGGCGAAAGTGATGTACAGATCGGCATCACTGTTCACAAAGCTGCCGTCAGCAAAGCCGTGTTTTTGCAACCACTTGAATGTCTCACTCACTTCCTTTGCGTGTGCGTTCATGCTGCGGGAACTGTCGAGAACGATTGCAAATCGCTTGCCTTGGGGGAGGGAGTATTCTTTTTCAGTTAGCGGTTTTGCCCAGATGCGGTAGCCATCTGGCAAGTTAACTTGATGCGGTGCCGGTGAGTATTGCCCTTCTGCCGGCAAGAAAGCTTCCAACCAGTTCTCCCCGTCACCTTTTACGGCTTTTCCATTGCGGATGCGCTTGGTGTCATCCGTCCAGAAGATGTTGCGTTTTTCCCCTAATTTCGGCAGCGCCCACCCTTCTTTTTGCCGCATCACTTTATAAGTCAGCCACAGGTGCATTTCAGTTGGGCGCTGAGTTGAACTTTCCTTCTCCCACGGGGTTAATGGCGGGGGAACCGGAAATGCTCGCAGGCGATAGTGGCGCGGACCCACCTGTTCGAGCAGCGCTGGATCGACTCGCCGCTTGACTTGTTCATTATAGACTTTCTGAGCTGCTCCGCGCGGCGAAACTGTAAAGGGGAAACGCTGTTCTCGGTTATTGCTGTCACCCAGCCACACTCCTGTGAGGGCGGCGCTTTCTGGCAAGGAAAAGTAGTAGAGTATCTCTTCTCGATCGGCGGTTTGATTTTTATACAACCCATCATCAGCAAAAAGCACGCCAATTGATCGAGAAAATCCAACATGGTCGTACCGGGGATCACGACCGGCAACCCGAACCTGCCCCTGGGAAGGGGAAATTTTTCCAATCATCAATGAGAAAATGGTTTCCAGGCCGCTGCTGGCCGCACCAACCAGGCCACAAATTTCACCTGGTAGAATGCGCAGAGCTTCAATTTCTAATACCACACCATGCGGAGTAATATGATGGAGGGAGGTAATTTCAAGCATTTAGCAATCACTTTCGCGCAATTCTTGCTTCAAAAGAGGAAAAGATAATCATTTATTAACATTCTGTTAGATAGACGTTAAAACAGACTTAATTTTTCCTGGTTAGTATTGAGTATATCAAATCCTGTGTCCTGAATATATATAAAAGGAGAAAAAATGAAAATTAAGTATGGAA
>JALOOK010000543.1 GCA_025454445.1 Oscillatoria sp. Prado101
CTATGTGAGCTGGCGGCCAAAAGATGCAGTCGCCCAGGTTTCTAATATTTCGTTCGACGCTGCCACCTTTGAAATCTGGGGCGCATTGCTCAATGGGGCCAAGCTGGTGATTTTTCCCAAAGAAAAAGTCCTCACACTTAAGGACTTTGCCAGCAGCTTGCGAATTGAGGGAATTACAGTCCTGCTCCTCTCCCCCGCTCTGTTTAACCAAATGGTGCAGGAAGTGCCGGGAGCGTTTCAATCGCTGCGCTTCTTGCTGCTTGGAGGTGAAGCCCTTGACCCAAGCCGGGTGCGGCAGGCGTTAGAGTCGGGGGCACCCCAGCAGTTATTGAACGTTTATGGCCCTACGGAAAACGCAGCCATTTCCACCTGGTATCGCGTTGAGGAAGTGGAGCGAGGGGCGGGGACGATTCCTATTGGGAAAGCGATCGCCAACAGCCAAACTTATATTCTCGACCGGCACCTTCAACCCGTTCCTGTGGGTGTGGCTGGCGAACTCTATGTCGGGGGTGCCGGTTTAGCGCTGGGATATTTGAACCGGCCCGCGTTAACGGCTGAAAAATTTATTGCCAACCCCTTTGCCGGTGGGGAGTTTGACAGCGAGCGCCTGTACCGGACGGGGGATTTAGCCCGGTACTTACCGGATGGCAATATCGAATTTTTGGGACGGATTGACAGTCAGGTCAAGATTCGCGGCTTCCGCATCGAACTTGGGGAAATAGAAGCCGCACTCAACCAGCACCCCAACGTGAAACAGGCGGCGGTCATCGTTCGAGAAGACCATCCCGGCAATAAGGTTCTTGTTGGCTATTTCGTTCCCCAGACAGAGACACCTAGCGGCAGCGAATTGCGCAGTTTTATCCAGCCAAAACTGCCGGAATACATGGTGCCAGCCGCGTTTGTGATGCTGGACGCTCTACCTTTAACTCCGAATGGCAAAGTTGACCGGCGGGCTTTACCCGCTCCCGATATTGAGCTGATCCGGGAGAAGCAATTTGTTGCCCCACGCACCCCCACCGAGGAAGTGATTGCCAACATCCTAGGCGCGGTTTTGGGGTTGGAACGGGTGAGTCTCGACGACAACTTCTTTGAACTGGGCGGACATTCGCTGTTGGCGATCCAAGTCATATCGCGCTTGCAGGAAGCCTTCCAGACTTCGCTACCGCTGCGCTGTCTGTTTGAAGCGCCCACCGTTGCTGAACTGGCGCGGGAGATATCAGCGCAGCGCCAAACGGATTCGCAACAGCTCCCGCCGGCGATCGCGCCTGTTTCCAAAGATCGAACCGAATTCCCCCTGTCTTTTGCCCAAGCGCGACTTTGGTTCCTGAACCAGCTAGAAGGGCAAAGTGCGACTTACAATATGTCGTTTGCGGTGCGGATAACCGGCAATCTGGATGTCCGCGCCCTTGAGCGAGCCCTCCAGGAAATCGTGCGGCGTCATGCCATCCTGCGGACTAATTTTAAGGCGGTCAGTGGTTCCACCGTGCAGGTTATCAAAGCCACGGCAACCCCAGCCCTGTCCGCTGAGATCGTGCGGGATTTACCCCTTGATGAGGAAGAATTGCGGCGCACCGCCACTTTAGAGGCGCAAAAACCCTTTGACCTAGCAACGGATTCCCTGCTGCGGGTCAAGCTGTTGCAATTCTCTGAGGGAGATCATCTTTTCTTGCTGACCGTGCATCATATTGTTGCTGATGGGTGGTCTGTGGGGATTTTGCTCCAAGAGCTGTCCGCTTTGTATCAAGCCTTTTCTGAGGGAAATCCTTCTACCTTACCGGAGTTGGCTATTCAATATGCTGACTTCGCAGTCTGGCAGCAGCAATGGTTGAGCGCAGGGGCATTAGAAACACAACTCAACTACTGGAAGCAGCAGTTAGCAGGGGCAACCCCACTTCTAGAACTGCCATCTGACCGACCGCGAAAAGCAGTACAGACTTTTCAGGGCGGAAATGTACTATTTGAAATCGACCCCCAGATTGCCCAGGAATTAAAAACCCTGAGCCAGCGGTCGGGAGTGACGCTGTTTATGACCCTCCTCGCAGCTTATGCCACCTTGCTGTTTCGCTACAGCGGTCAGGAGGATATTGTTGTCGGCAGTCCGATAACGAACCGCAACCGCAGAGCTTTAGAAGCGCTAATTGGGTTTTTTGTCAATACCCTGGTATTGCGCACCAAACTTCAGGGAAATCCGACTTTCTTGGAAGTGTTAGGGCGGGTGCGGCAGATAGCGCTTGACGGTTACGCTCATCAGGACGTGCCGTTTGATTTACTGGTAGAAACGCTCCAGCCGGCGCGTTACTCGAATCAGAGTCCCCTGTTTTCGGTGATGTTCGTTTTGCAGAACTCTCCCGTGGAACAGCTGGAACTGCCGGGGGTGAAAGCTCTCCCGGTGGAATTAGACCGCCCGACTGCCGGTGCGACTTTCGATTTAACTCTGTCACTGCAAGAGACTGAGTGGGGATTGAGGGGAGCGTTTGAATATAACGCTCAGCTGTTTGATGCCACGACAGTCCAGAGGATGGTGCGGCATTTTGAAACTTTGGTGGGGGCGATCGCAACTCATCCTGAGTCGCGAATTGCGCAACTGCCGGTGTTAACCGCTGCCGAAAAGCATCAGATTTTGGTGGGGTGGAATAAAACACAAACAAACTATCCTGCAGGCGAGTGCCTTCATCAGGTATTTGAACGCCAGGTGCGGAACACGCCCGATGCGATAGCCGTGGTGCTGGCTTCCGGGGAGAGTGCCGGTGCCGGTGAGGTTCAGAAACAGCTGACTTACCGGGAACTCAACGCACGAGCGAATCAATTCGCTCGCTATTTGCGGTCAGTGGGCGTCGCACCGGAAACGCTGGTGGGAATTTGTTTGGAGAAAACCCCCGATTTAATTGTGGCTCTGCTGGGAATTCTCAAAGCCGGCGGTGCCTATCTCCCTCTCGATCCGACCTATCCTTCTGAGCGGTTGGGGTTCATGGTGCAAGACGCTCAGGTGCCGGTTTTGGTGACGCAACAGCAGCTACTGGGGAAAGTGCCGCAGACAGGCGCTCGGGTGATTTTCACTGCATCGATATCGTGCGTCGTCAACCCAGCCGCAGCACGA
>JALOOK010000128.1 GCA_025454445.1 Oscillatoria sp. Prado101
CGGCGGCGAAAGCGCTGCCCGGGAAAGTCCGGCTCGCAGAGATATTTCTACCATTTTTGCTTATGGTAATCTGGCGATAGGACAATTTAAAGGTTAGGGCGCTGGGGAGCACTTGCCCCGTTCCCCTGTCACTGCCATATCCAAAGGATTTTTATTTCCGTGAGTGTAACGAATCGAGTTGTGGATTTGCAAACCCGGGCTTCAGGAAGCCCCCAAAGCGTCAGCTGTGACCTCTCCTGGCTGCGTCGTGGCGTCAGTGAGATTTTTCCCGACCAGCCGGATTCATCCGATCCCCTGGAAAATCTGGCGCAACTGCTAGCCACCTCTGACCGGCCTTTGCGGGTCAAGTTGGGAATTGACCCCACCGGCGCAGACATTCATCTGGGTCACAGCATTCCTGTGCGCAAGCTGCGGGCTTTCCAAGATGCCGGTCACACTGCGGTACTGATCATAGGGGATTTTACCGCTCGCATTGGCGATCCCACCGGCAAGTCAGAGGTGCGCAAGCAGCTGACTGCAGAGGAAGTGGCTGCTAACGCTCAAACTTACCTCAACCAAGTGCGCCCAATTCTCGATTTTGACACGCCTGGACGCCTCGAAATTCGCTACAACTCGGAATGGCTCTCCGGGCTTGACCTGTCCCAAATTCTCTCACTGCTGGCCACGATGACTGTAGGCCAAATGCTGGCCAAAGAAGGGTTTGCCGAGCGCTACCAGCAAGGCAGCCCTATTTACCTGCACGAGTTCCTCTACCCCCTCATGCAGGGCTACGATTCCGTAGCTGTGCGATCTGACGTGGAACTCGGCGGAACCGACCAGAAATTCAACATTGCCGTCGGGCGCGACTTGCAGCGACATTTTGGCCAAAAACCCCAATTTGGCCTGCTGACCCCGATTTTGCTGGGCACGGATGGGGTGCAGAAAATGTCCAAGTCCCTGGGCAATTACGTCGGTCTGTCGGAAGACGCCCTCACTATGTACTCCAAGCTGGAAAAAACTCCTGACCGGCTGGTGGAACAGTATTTCGAGCTATTGACAAATTTGCCACTAGATGCTATGCCAGAGAATCCCCGCGACCGGCAAAAACTTCTCGCCCTGGAGGTTGTCACCCAGTATCACGGGAAAGAAGCTGCACAGCGAGCTATGCAGTCGGCGCAGGCGCTTGTCCTGGGAGGAGATGCCTCCGGTGCCGGTGCGGTGCCAGAATTTTCTTTAGCGTCTGTGCAGTTCCCCGCCAAGCTGTTCTACATTCTAGGCGCTTGCGGCGTTTGTCCCACCACCAGCGAAGCCCGCCGGCAGATTCAAGGCGGTGGGGTGAAGCTGGATGGGGAGCGGGTTGAGGATGTTAATCTGACTTTTGACTCACCGGCTGACTTGCACGGGCGGGTTTTGCAGGTGGGGAAAAAGAAGTTTGTGCGCTTAGTGGTGTAATCAGCAATTAAGAAGAGACTGTTGGCGAATCGGTGAGGGGTTAGAACTCTGGCTAGCCAGGTTCCAGGCGATTGAAACTCACTGCGACAGACGAAGCCCGCCTACGCGGGCTAAGAGTGGAGCGAGACTCTGACAAACTGCGCGGTTTTTCCTCCTGCTAGCCTGAGGCTGGGAACGAGGAAACTTGGGGGGTGGGGTCTTACCCCACATTAATTCGCCAACACCATCTTAAGAACCGCAGATAAACGCAGATAAACGCAGATGTCACCGGATTTATCCGCGTTTATCTTTGTAGTTAAGCGGTTTATTTACAAAACCTTATATCCAAAATTATTGCATCCGTATGTCATTCGCAGACCGCATTATTGTCCCCTTAGATGTTTCAACAGAGGCAGAGGCTATCTCCCTGGTGGAAAGGTTGCCCCAAGTGAGTTGGTGGAAAGTGGGCTTGGAGCTATTTGTCAGCACCGGCCCGGGAATTATGGCTATGTTAAAAGAACGGGAAAAGCACATTTTTCTGGATCTGAAATTCCACGATATACCCAATACTGTGGCGGGCGCTTGCCGGTCGGCGGCGGGCTATGGTGCTGATTTGCTGACTGTCCACGCTGCTGCCGGTCGGGCGGCGCTGTCTGCGGCGCAAGCGGCTGTGCGCGAGGGTGCCGGTGGGCTGCAGCCTCCTAAGGTGATTGCCATTACGCTGCTGACGAGTCTTTCGTCGCGAGATTTGGCTTTTGATTTGAAAGTTCCTCTGGAATTGCCAGAATACGCTTTGCAAATGGCGATTTTGGCTCAAGAGGCGGGTCTTGCCGGCGCTGTTTGCTCGCCGCAGGAGGTGTCGCAGCTGCGGAGTGTCTGCGGGGATGATTTTCTGCTGGTTTGTCCTGGGGTGCGTCCACTGTGGTCAGCGGCGGGAGATCAGCGGCGAACGATGACGCCGGCTGACGCCCTGAAAGCCGGTGCTGATTATTTGGTGATCGGGCGTCCGATTACTGCAGCACCAGATCCGGCTGCTGCTTTCGAGCGGATTTGTCAAGAAATTGCGTAAATTTAAAATTTAGCCAACAGATGTTCAAAATATTAATTATTTTCTTAGTTGGAAATTTTATATTTCCAATTAAGGTGGCGTCTGCTGGGGAAACCCTGAGTGATGTACGGGAGATATCTAGCATTCAAAAGGCCAAATTCGTTTGTCCAAATGATTTGGAAACGCTGATTCAGCTGCTGCTGCGGGACTTGCCCAGTTATGCAAATCGCGTGATTCGGCGCTCTAAGCTCACAGTTGTGAGCTACGAGTCTAGTTATGTGATTCTGGCGGGGCGTCCTGAGTTTGAGCCTCTGCCTCTCGGCGCGGGACGGTCGGAATCGGCAATTTCTTCTGCGAGTGAGTCAAAGCAGGCGGGGAGCTCAGAGGACGATCCCCGGCAAGTTTTTATTACTACTTTGGAGCGGAATTATTCATCTGGTCAGGCGGTACAATTGCAGCATTACCACTGGCTTTTTCTCACTAAAACTGAAAGTGGTTGGCGGCTAGCAATGATGTTTTCCCGACTGGGAACTTACCCCGCTGGCAGCCCGAC
The DNA here is from genome assembly GCA_025454445.1 of Oscillatoria sp. Prado101. Classification (GTDB taxonomy): domain Bacteria; phylum Cyanobacteriota; class Cyanobacteriia; order Cyanobacteriales; family Oscillatoriaceae; genus Oscillatoria. Next base: position 3,012 of record JALOOK010000128.1, read on the forward strand.
TTTGCCTCCGCGAGATAACAGTAATGGCGCGATCGCTGAGGCTATTAGCACTTGGTTGAGAGACTGTCGCGCCGGCACTGTGCGCCAGTAGCGGTTGCAATTGAGGGGGAAATTAAATGAACCGCGCCCGACGCGCCTGTGCGCCAAGGGAAGAGAAGAAAGAGAATTTGACAAATCAGTTAGGGGTTCTATATATGTCGTAAAAGGCTGCCCCTAGTTTGGAGAGGCTACGGGCGGGTTCGCAGATTCCCCCCCGCTCCTGTGCTCCCGGGCTCCCTGGCTTCAGAGCGGTGCGCCCCCATAGAATTAAGAAAGGCTATACTGTCACCGGCTCGCAGCGCAACACCACTTGTCACAAAATCAGGCATCATAGAAGCAAATGGACTGCAAAGGGCTGGAGGGAGCGATGTCACCTTGCCCACTGTTCCGCAATCGCGACGATGCCGGCGAGAAACTGGCTGAGCGGGTTCTCTCTGAGTTCGGCAAGCTGGATGACGCCCAAGGCTCTGCCAAGCCGGTGGTTTATGCTTTGCCTCGGGGTGGGCTGCCGGTGGCTGTGCCGGTGGCGCGTCTCCTGGGTTGCCCCCTAGATGTAGTGGTGGCGAAAAAAATTGCCCGCCCAGAAAACCCAGAACTGGCCATAGGCGCTTGCACCGCAGATGGCCACGCACTGTGGTCGCAGCACCCATCACTCCACCGGCTCAATCCCAAGGTGCGGGAGGCGGCGCTGCGTCACGCGCTGGAGAAAGCCCAGGAGCAGCTGGCTCAGCTGGCACCGGCACGCCCTGGCGTCAGCCCCCAAGGTGCGATTGCTATCTTGGTGGACGATGGGATTGCCACCGGCATGACGGTAGCCGTAGCGGCGGAAGCTTTGAGGGCGCAACAGCCCAGAGCGGTGTGGGTGGCTGCGCCGGTGGCACCCCTGGACTTGCTGCCATCCCTGCGCCAGTTGGGCGAGCGGGCTCTCGTGCTAGCCACTCCTGACCGGTTCGTGAGTGTCAGCCGGTTTTATGCCGAGTTTCCCCAGGTTGAGATCGAAGAAGCTCTGGCGTGCCTGCTGCAACAGAACGCTGGGCTGTCAGCTCAATAAGCGCTCGCTTCAGAAGCCATCACTTTTTACTCGGTCAGTCAGACATTTAAGCTGCCGGCAGTGGTATAATTTTTTAGCTGACGACAGGAATTTATAGCGGTTTTCACTTGGATGAAGTACACGCCAGAAACCCGTATTCTTAAAGATACGGGTTTCTCAGTACCTCACGGATCCGAACACCGCTATAAATTAGCTCTGGGCGGGCACAAAGCCGGTTCCTAAAAGCTGATAGCTGAGATTTAATCGATGAGATTTTGGCAATTTTGGTGGGAGACGTTGATTCTGTCCAGCCAGCCAAGTCCACCCCGGTTCATTGAGATGGTTATGTTATAGCAGTGGTCATATTGGTTAGGACATTAATGCCCCGGCGCATCGCCCCAGGCGCATCGCCCCAGGCGCATCATGAAACCAGCTTTTTGCGCAATGCCCAATGCCCCATGCGCAGATGCCCCAATGCCAATGTCCGTTCCCGTGCGTGGCTACTGCTATATTCTAGGCCACCGGCAAATATGTCGGGTAAACCCGCCCATACAGGACTTGGAACTATCCAGATTTGTGAAGGATGAGGCGATTGCCAGCTGGATCGCTGGCATAGATTTCTCTGCCGTGAGAAGCGGTTAAAATTTCACTTTCTGGTGGGAAACCCAAGGCGTCAAGATGCGCAATTGCCGCCTCCAAGTCCCCCACTTCTAAACACAAACTCATGCCACTTTTACCAGTGTATGCAAACTCTTCCAAGTGTGTTACTTTCGGTCGGAAAATTCCCAGTCGCACCCCAGGCAGCTGAAATTCGGCGTAAACATTGGGAATATGGGTTTGCGGTGGCTGACCAAGTAACTGACTGTAAAACTGCACCAGCACTTCAGAGTTGGCAGCGGCTAGGGTGACGAGTGCGGCGTGGCATTTAAAACCCATAATTAGGGGTGTAAACTCTTACTTGAATTGGGTATTTTAGAGTTATCCCTCTTCTGTCAAACAAGGGTGAAAGCCCGCTTGCGCAAGCGGGACGCGATAGCGTCCTTCTGTCGTTGCCTGAAATGGAGCAAATTCGTAAAATTGCCCCAAAGTGACAAAAGAGGGATAAACAGTAAGTTTAGGAAACTTGGACAGGCGTCCCGCCTGTCCTACGAATTATAGGCGTAGGCTGCGTTCGGCCTGCCCTAAAAGTCTACTGTCCGCGCCCTAAGTGCATACTGCTATACCATTTATAGCGGTTTTCAATTCAATGAAGTACGGGCCAGAAACCCGGTTTCTTGAAGAAACCGGGTTTCTCAGTACCTCACAAAGGATGAAAAACGCGCTTATCGGCGCGGTGCATATCTGCGGATTTGGACTGCCGGCCCATCTAAAATATAGTGGGTATCTGGGGTTAAGAGCCACCAGGGGGAGTGGCGGCTGTGCCTTGGGCTTGGGCTCGCTCTTCCCGTTTTTTCCGGTCGGCTTTCAGGATATCCTCCATAACAATCCGCGCCTGAGCCATTTTTTCCAGATTGCTGCTGTACAGCTCCAGGTCTTTGAGCAGTTTTTCTTCTGGGAGGTGCAAACCGGCACAAATTTTGCTGAGCGCCTCGGAACGCTGCTTTTCGTCTTTGGAGAACTCTGTGCTGGCAAGTTCAAGCAGGGTGAACAGACCAATGGCAAACAGACGGCTGTACTTAAATTTCGGGTTGTGGCCAATGGTTTGCAGATGCTCTTGCAAGTCACCCGCTTCTGGATGGAACGACGACAGGCTCAGCCACGCCACTAATTCCTGTGGGGACAGACTCCTGGCGAATGCTTCCAACTGTTCGGCATCCTGCCGGTAGGGTGGGGGATCGTCTGAGATCGCCTGACAGAGGGCGTTAAAAATCGAGAGCTTGTCCTGTTCTGGGACATACGCTTGCATAAATCGGTCAAAGGACGTGACAACCCCTAGGGCGTAGATGGGGTCGTAGCGAAAGTCCACATTGACCGAGAGCAAGTGCATTTCCACCATCAGCTCTTCCACCACCCGGCGATAGATGGAGTTGATGGGGCGGGTGTGAGTGGTATAGAAAGTTCGCTTGGTATCTGAGACAGTGCGGACGTTGTTCACGCGCTTGAGAGTTTAGGGGTTGACGTAACTCCATTGTCTCCCGCTGGTGACACCTTTGCCAAGTCCCGCAGCGCTTCTGCCGGTGCCCAAGTTTGGAAACAGCGGAAATGGGGTCAGGTGTCAGCTCCCGGGTGTCAGCTCGCCGCGCTCGGGCGGAAGGCACACTGCCGGCACAGAACCCGCTTCAGTTTAAAATTCTGCAAGCAACAGACTCGCGCATCTGCATCAGAGAGTTACAAACTTCTAAATTTCATCTTTTCGATTTTTCGTTTGCAGGCAATTTCAAATAAAATTTGTGTGAACTACTCGCTTTCCCCGCCCATGACTCTCTCTCCTGAACTGCTCGCCCTAGCTCGCTACCTTGCCGGTGAATTTAGCAATCAAGCCCAAGCGCTTGCGGAGCCGGTGTGGTATGTCCACCTGCGCCTGTGGCAGCGACCGGTGCCTGCTCCCCTATTTCCAGAAGACAGCATCGCCCTGTTTGCTGAACAAGCCAATGCCCTCAACCTGGATCAGCCCTACCGCCAGCGGATTTTGCGGCTGCAGCCAATCCCCGATCAGCCGTCCGGGCTGCAAGTCGAGTATTACGCGCTCAAAGAACCCGCAGCTTGGCGGGGTGCCGGTCGCAACCGGGCGTTACTCGGGCAGCTCACACCGGCACAGATAGAATTCCTCCCAGGCTGCACCCTCAGCGTCACGGCGCAACCGCTCACCCCCGACAGCTCTCACTTTTCCGCATTTTTGCCCCCCTGCGCCCGCTGCAGCTTTACCTATCAAGGTGAAATTCGCCAAGTGTCGCTAGGCTTCGAGGCAACACCGGCGCAATTCCTCAGCTATGACAAAGGGATTGACCCAGCTACGGGCAATGGCTTATGGGGGGCGGTCAAAGGCCCTTTCCAATTCACGAAGTGCCAAGATTTTTCAGCTGAGCTGCCCGTGTAGCCCGCTAGCGGAAATTTGTCAGCCCGATCGCTCTGAATCCCTATGCAAATTCAATGCACCCGTCTCGCAGAGGAGCTTGCCTTAGGCCCGCATGCGAGTCAAGACCAGTTTGCCGCAGCTGTCCAGATCGGGCAGTGGCGTTAAGGTTTAGCTGGCGCGGGGCACCCCTTCCAGGGCTTCTTCCTCTGTATCGAAGATTTCAAAAACAGAATCCATCATCGTAACCTCAAACACCAGTTTAGCCTCTGGATGGACATTACAAATGCGGAAACTGCCTTTGACTTTATCAGCATCTCGCATGCCGGCCACCAGTGAAGTCAGGCCAGAGCTATCGATAAAATTCACTTGACCCAGATTCACCACAATATGGCGGCTGAGTTTGGAAATACATTCCTGCAACTTTAAGCGGAATTGCCATGCCGTCGTGATATCCAAGCGCCCGGTGGGTGCCAAGACAATCACAGTTGTGCCGTCCGCTGTCGTGTGCGTTTTTTGCTCGATATGAATCACGAACCCTCCCCTCGTTTCGATAGATGTTGGGGTCGATCTGGCAACAGATCGGTGTTGAGTTTGAACGGAACTGACGCCGCACTACCGTGTAATGCAATCCCAGCTTTTTCCCACCCCTTATAAAATCAGAGGGGAAGCTGGCGTTCTCGGTGTAGTTCGGGAACGTTTGCTTTGGCCACGGATATGTGAGTCAGCTGTCCCACAGACGAGACGCCTGTGGCTGCGAGGCATTGAGAGGTCGTGCCAGACGGCGCGTTCCGCCCGCCGTACCCGTCTAAGATTTTACAGCAAACTCCTGGGAGTGCCGAGTTGGCCGCACTCGTCCTGACAGGTGCCGTCGGGGGACGCGCCGGTTTATTTGGATCGATTTTAACCGGCAGCCGTCCAGTTGGCCCAGTCTTGAGGCTTCAAGAACCTTTCATAAAGTTCAGCTTCCCGAGTGTTCGGTTCTGGCTGGTAGCCGTACTCCCAGCGAACCAAAGGAGGCAAAGACATCAGGATCGACTCGGTGCGCCCGTTGGTCTGCAAGCCAAAGATCGTCCCCCTGTCGTAGACCAGGTTGAATTCCACATACCGGCCCCGGCGGTACAGCTGGAAGTTGCGCTCCCGCTCGCCGTACTCCAGCGACCGCCGCCGCTCTACAATCGGCCCATAGGCTGGTAAAAACGCCCGACCGCAGTCCACCACAAAGGCAAACAAGTCTTCCCAACTGCGGGGTGCCGGCGTCCCGATTTGATTGCTGCGCCCTGCTGCTGGGCCATTGGCATCGGGCCCGCGATACAGCTGTCCCTGACCGTCTTGGTAGTCAAAAAAGATACCGCCTACGCCCCGCATTTCCTGCCGGTGCTTCAGGTAGAAATACTCATCGCACCAGGGCTTGAAGACTGAGTAATAGTCGGAGTGGTGCTTGTCGCAAGCTTGCTGGAAAGTGCGGTGGAAATGGGCGGCATCTTCGGCAAACGGATAGTAGGGCGTCAGATCCGCGCCGCCGCCGAACCACCACACCGGCCCGGCCTCGAAGTAGCGATAATTCAGGTGTACGGTGGGCGCGTAGGGATTGCGCGGGTGGAGCACCATCGAGGTGCCGGTGGCGTAAAACTGGTGGCCGGCGGCTTCTGGGCGCTGGTTTAAAATGGACGGAGGCAGGTGAGCCCCCCAAACTTCAGAAAAATTAACGCCGCCCTGCTCAAAAACCCCCCCCTCGCGGATGACGCGAGAGCGCCCGCCGCCGCCTTCGGGGCGATCCCAGGAATCCTCTTTGAAGGTGCCGGCACCATCTAGCTGTTCCAATCCCTGACAGATTTCATCTTGCAGCTGTCGCATGAACTGGCTGATCCGGGTTCGGGAGTCAGCCGGTGGCAAAAACTGGGATTGAGTGGCCTCATTAGTCAAAAAAGCAGTCATAATCTCAACGCTAATGTCGTGAACGCCGAAAGGATAGTTGAAGGTGCCGGCAGTTGGTCGCGCCCCTTGTGTGTCAGGCTTGGCGGTCAAGGAATTGAATAGATAAGTGCGCTAGCTGTCGGGGGAATTGCCTCAAGGGATAGCCGAAAGAGCGCTGCCCCAGCGACACCAATTTTTAAGCCTACTACAAGCTGCGCAGCGAAACCGAAACATCAAGGGAGGACTGAGGTTAAGATCCATTAAGAACAGAGGTGAAAAATTGTATTGATTCCACCGCCAGAGGGGAGAACACGAATGGCCAGCAAACTGGATACGGGTGCCGTTTTAGAAGTATTGCGACCGGTACAAGACCCCGAACTCCGCAAGAGTTTGGTGGAAATGAACATGATTCGCAACATCAAGAT
>JALOOK010000129.1 GCA_025454445.1 Oscillatoria sp. Prado101
AATCGCCCAAGAAGCCTCCTTAAAAAGTGGCAGCACCCTAGTAGAAGACACCCGCATGTTCGCACTGCTAAATATCGCCCTAGCAGACGCCGGCATTGTCGCTTGGGACGCTAAATACGCCTACGATTTGTGGCGACCGGTCACCGCTATCCGCCAAGCCGATACCGATGGCAACCCCCAGACAGCCGCCGATATAACTTGGGACCCTTTGATAGGAACCCCGCCCTTTCCCTCATACGTTTCTGGACACAGTACCTGAGCGCGGCGCTGCAGATGCAGTTCTAACTGAACTCTTTTGCGACAATTTCAATTTTACCACAACTTCGATTGGATTGCCCGGTGTCTAGCGCCAATTTGGCAGCTTTTATGATGCTGCTTCGGAAGCAGGTATGAGCCGGATTTATGGCGGGATTCACTTCCTGTCTGCTAATGAAGATGGCTTAGCCGCCGGCAGGGCTTTGGGACATTACGTTGTTGATAATTTTTTAACTCCCAATGTTCCCGACTCCCTCGTTTAGAGCCGCTGGGGCTGCCGGTGGGTTGTTATTGTGTTAGAATATAATTCTGCGCTCTTAGGAGGAGTGCCGGTGGGGCGTGCATCCCAACTACAAACCTATGAGAAGTCGGCGCTTTTAGGAGAGTGCCGGTGGGGCGTGCATCCCAACTACAAACCTAGGATAATTCTGCGCTTTTAGGAGGGGTGCCGGTTGGGCGTGCATCCCAACTACAAACCTTTTTGGAACTGCCGTCATTGATGATAATTCTGCGCTTTTAGCAGGGGTGCCGGTTGGGCTAAAGCCCTACTACAAACCTTTTTAGATGCATGATAATTCTGCGCTTTTAGCAGGGGTGCCGGTTGGGCTAAAGCCCTACTACAAACCTTTTTCAAATCCCCACCTCTCTCACCCGCCATGACAGCCACAATTTCCCTAATTATGACCGTCTACAATCGAGAGCGCTATTTGGGCGCTGCGATAGAAAGCGTCTTGGCGCAGACGAGAAAGGACTTCGAGCTTCTGGTGTGGGATGACGGCTCAACGGACAGCTCTTTAGATATCGCCGGCAATTATGCTAAACTAGACGAACGAGTAAAAGTAATTGCTGCCCCCCATCAAGGGCGAGCGCCGGCTCTCAAAGCGGCTCACGCCATGTGTTCTGGAACTCACACCGGCTGGGTAGATAGCGATGATTTACGCTTCGCCAACAGCACTCGAAGAAACTGCCGGTTTCCTGGATGCCAACCCAACCGCCGGACTCGTCTACACCGATTATCCGTGCAAATTATTGGCCGGTTCTCCTTGCGGCGGAAGTGCCTGTACTTCGAGCTTCAGTCAGCCGGTCGGCGCACACTTGGGCGCACACTTGAAAGTTGCGGCTGAGGGCCAGGTCGCGGAACTTGAGCCGGATTGCTTTCGCCATGTTGGCGATCACAGGACGAGTGACCGTGTTGGGCCTTTCACATTGGGCCGGCCTTGGTGGAAGTTACCGAACTGTCCAGCAATTCTCCCACATGCCCTGAATTGACCGGCACTGTCAAATCCCAGCCAGAGTTCAGCGGGCTTTAGGCGAGCAATACTGTTTGAGGACTTGCTGCCCCAAGCGGACGATCTTTTCTGGCCCTTCGATCATCAGCAAGTAATGGCCCTGACGCAGGTGATGCCGGTAGATTCCAGCGGTGCTGCCCTCTCCCAAAAAGCCGAATAGGGCTCCCACGACAGCCCCACAGAAGCCGCCAACGGTGCCGGCGGCTGGAATCAAGAGCAGCAAGCTGGGAGTGACTGGCACCTTGAATGCCAAATTCAAGACCGCAAAAGAAACCACTCCCATCGCCAGCCCCAACGTGCCGGCCCCCCAGGCCAAGTGGCGGGCGTTGCGGAGTGCAATTTGCACCGGCTGCAACAGCCCAACCCCTTCAGGAGAGCTGTAGCCCTGACCGACAATCGCCAAATGCTCCGGGGAAATCCCGTGATATTGCAGCAGGCGATAGGCTTGGAAGGCGGAGGCTTCATCGGGAAGTGCGATGATGGCCAGATAATTGTGGCGCTTTGGGGTCGCTGTGCCCAGGAATTGCTCGGCAGTCACAAAACTCGTCTGTAAACGCAGATTTTTAGGGTCTTCTTGAATTCTAACGTTAGTCCATCCCGGCATGGGGGGATTTCAGAACAAGTTAATCTTATCGCTGCCATCAGGTTGCCCCGCAGATCTGCCCACACCGGCAAGAGTTCTACAATTGAAGTCACCACACAATCCTAGCCCACCCTACCCAGAGGTTCTCTATGCCCCCTCGTTGGCCCCGCCAACCCGACCGCCGCGACCCAGACTATCGCCGCTTGGACGACCGGATGAATTTTGCCCTGCATGTGGCCATTTTTGCCGCCAGCAATTCCAGCCTGTGGTTTTTCAGGATTTTACAGCCCTCTCCCTGGCTCTGGACTCCTTGGGTAACAGGCAGTTGGGCGCTGCTGTTGCTAGCTCACGCAATTTACATTTTTGCGATCGCCGACTATTCCGAGCAGACGTCGCAATCAAGAGATCCTGAGGATTCGCCAACCCCCTCCCCACGGCGCTGACGGCAATCAGCCACTCGTCAAACTCTGTCAGAAAAATACCAGAGGAGCTAAAAAAACCGGGAATGTATGGGAAAGAGTCCGCTCTAGTTTTCCAAAACCACAACCCCGGTTTGTCTCCCTGACTCGAAACTTTGAGTGCCGGCGGGTTGGCGGGTGGTTTTCGCGCTCCGCACTACCGTGCGGGAGTTCACCCAGTGCACAAAAGCGACAGGCAACCCGCCTGACAGCTGGGGTGTCATCTCAAGCAGTGCAGGAGAATCTCAACCATGATCGCCCAGCCTGACAGACACCCCCAAAAAACCATCTGGGCTTCCCTGAAACGACAAATATGGCTGGGGCGCAGAGTCCTGCTCACATCCGCCAGTATTGCCGGCGGCGTCCTGATCCTGCGTTTTGCCGGTCTGTTACAGCCGGTTGAGCTAGCCGCCCTCGATCAGTGCTTTCGCTTGCGCCCCCTAGAACCCCGCGACGAGCGCGTGGTGATTGTCGGCATTAATGACGCCGACTTGCAGAAGCTGGGGCTGCCGGTGCCGGATGCCGTCTTGGCTCAGCTGCTGCAGAAGTTGCAAGCGCTCCAGCCACGCGCCATCGGTTTGGACATCTACCGATTTCGCCCAGTTGAGCCTGGAGCTGCCGAATTAAAGAAGACGCTGGCAGCGATGCCCCATGTGGTGGCCATTGAAAAAATTCCCTCTCAAGATGACACCGGCATTCCACCGCTGCCAGCTTTGAGCCCGATTAATAAAGTTGGTTTCAGCAACCTGCTCGCTGACTCGGATGGCAAAGTTCGCCGCAGCGTTCTCTACTGGCATGTTGACGGCAAAGCTCACAAAAGTTTGGCGCTGCAACTGGCTTTAATGTATCTCGATCCAGAAGGCATTACCCTTAAATATGGCACAGAAAATTCCAGTTTGTGGCGGCTGGGGCGGGGAGCATTTCACATCTTTGAAGGCCATGACGGCGCTTATGTGCGGCAGGATGATGGCGGCTACCAAGTTTTGGTGAACTTTCGCGGGCCGGCTGGCAGCTTTCGCACGGTTTCAATTTCCGATGTGCTTGACAATCGGGTGCCACCTGCAGTTTTTCGCGACCGGGTGGTGCTGATTGGTTCAACTGCAGAAAGCCTTAAAGATTTATTCTACACCCCCTACAGCGATTCTTCTCGCACCTATGGGGTAGAAGTGCACGCCCATTTCGTCAGTCAGCTGCTGAGCGCTGCCCTGGATGGGCGAACTTTTATCAATGTCTGGCCCGATCCACTGGAAGGTTTGTGGGTTTTTGTCTGGGCTTGGACTGGTGCGGCGCTCAGCTGGAGGGTGCGCTCTCCTAGATGGCTAGCCCTGAGTATGCTGCTGGCGGCTGTGACGCTGACCGGCATTTGTTCCCTGGCGTTTGCCGCCGGCGGCTGGTGGCTGCCCTTCGTGCCGCCGGTGCTAGCGCTGTTCGGCTCTGCAGTGGCGGTAAACGGCTATTTCGCCCACCTGGAACAGGAATTGAAAAAATCTAAAGAATTTTTATCTACGGTAATCAACACCATTCCTGACCCGATTTTTGTCAAAGACAAAAACCGCCGCTGGATTGTTTTAAATCAAGCCTTTTGCCAATTCATCGGTCGCCCCTGCGCCGAGTTAATAGAAAAATCAGAACCCGACTTTTTTCCCCCGCAGGAAGCGGAAGTATTCTTGCGTCAAGATGAATTGGTTTTTAACAGCCACGAATCCAGTGAGAGTGAAGAAAAATTTACCGACGCGCAGGGGAAAACTTATCTAATTGCCACCAAGCGATCGCTCCACAAGGATGCCGTCGGCAATCTCTTCTTAGTCGGTGTCATCCGAGATATCACGGAGCGCAAGCGGATGGAAGAAGATTTGAAGCGCACCGCCGCTGAGCTAGCCCGTTCCAACGAAGAACTAAAAGTTTCAGAACATCGCTTGCGCCATCTCGCGTATCACGATCCCCTCACCGGCTTGCCCAATCGCAAACTTTTTTACGAACGCCTCAGTCAGGCTCTGGAATGGGCTAGCAGTAACAGCCGGCTCGTCGCCCTCCTGTTCTTGGATCTCGATGGCTTCAAAGGCGTCAATGACACCTTTGGACACGAGATGGGCGACTCGCTGCTCAAAGCCGTCGCTATGCGGCTAACCGGCAGCTTGCGAGCCAGCGATACCGTGTCTCGCCTCGGCGGTGACGAGTTTACCGTCATCCTGCCTGCTATCCCGGGAATGCCGGATGCGGCTAAAGTTGCCGACAAAATTCTCGACACTCTGTCAAAACAATATTCAATAGACGGACACGCGGTTTTGGTGTCCTGCAGTATTGGCATCAGTCTCTACCCACTGCACGGCGAAGACGCCGATACCTTAATTAATAAGGCGGATGCTGCTATGTACCGCGCCAAGCAACAGGGCAAAAACCAATATGAATTTTCGTAAATATCACAGAGGCTCAACCCACTCAAGTGCTGTTCCGGTCAGCAAAACTACTGAGTGTGCGGCGGGCGTGCTTTACATTTATTAATATAGCCTCTTATCTTCTTTCAAAGCTGGGCCAGCGCCGGCGAGAGCGGGCCTTTGATGATTAAGCTGAAAATAGCCACCCTCAGAAACCTAGTTTCTTCACTTTCCGCTCTGCCGGCAGACTGAGATGGCTGCGCCCCTCTCCCTTTTCTTAACAAAAATGACGGGTTAAGCCTCCATTGTGTATTTTTGTAAATTAAAGTATATTTAAGTAAATGTACTGATTGCGCAGATTTTCTCCAGACAAGTCAGTGAATTCACTGATATAATGAACTTCTGAGGGGAGCGTCTAACTGACAGGTATTTTGAGGCCAAGGGTGTTATGGGGTCAAAAGTGTTATGGGTACTTTACTTAAATTAGCTAGCACAGTTACTCTGGCAGTTGGGTTGCAGCTGAGTGCACCGGGAATAGCGTCTGCCACAGCTAGCCCGTGCCGGTCGGGGGAGATGGCATTCAACCGGCCTTCTTTAGGGCCAACCACGATTTACGAGGAAGAACCGCCACCCAAGAAACCACCGACTGGTGGAGATGGCGGATCTGGGGGAACCGCGACTTAAGAAGACACAGCGGTGTCAGCCGAGAGCGGGCTGCAATCAAGCCACTGTCAAAGACTTCGACCATTTGTTATCTTGCACCAGCGTGTGCGTTTGCCAGCAGGGTTCTGAATTAGGGAAATCCGCACGGTAGTGTCCGCCGCGACTTTCGCTGCGAAAAGCCGCACTTGTGAGAATTAAATACGCCACATCCAGTAAATTCCGGGTTTCTCCCCAAATCCTCAACACTGTGCCGACATCGGGTAGGGCCAACTTGACCGGCTGACTGGGTTGCAAAGAAAGCAAAAACTCACTCAAAGGCAGCGCTGCAAATTCCGCTTGCCATAATTGCACCTTAGCCAGCGCCGCTTCCAGCACTTGTTGTTGGCGACAGATGCCCGCACTTTGCCACAGCAAGCGGGGTAACTCTTGCCGCATTGCTTCGATTTTTGCCAGCTGAGAGGGCCAGTCAGCGAGAGGCGGTGGAGAGACAGTTGGCTTCAGGGGATAATCTGCCGCCGCTGGCGGGGAAAGTTCCAGGTGAGCGAGCTGAGCGCCAAAAACAATACATTCCAGCAGAGAATTGCTCGCCAGACGATTGGCCCCGTGGACGCCGGTGCTGGCGGTTTCCCCGACTGCGTACAAACCGGCAATTGATGTCCGGTTGATCAAATCGGTGAGAATACCCCCCATCCAGTAGTGGGCTGCCGGTGCCACCGGCACCGGAGAGGAGAACACATCAATCCCCCAGCGCTGGCAGACCTTAATAATATTCGGAAAGCGCTGACGAATGCGCGACTCTGGAATCGGGCGCAAATCCAGCCAGACATTAGCCGTAGCTGGGTCAGTGCCGGTGCGCTGGAAATGGTTAAAGATAGCGCGGCTGACCACATCTCTAGGGGCGAGTTCGCCGGCTGGGTGGTCGTCAAAGGCAAACCGCCGCCCCAGATCATCCACCAAGTGGGCACCTTCTCCGCGAACCGCCTCACTGATCAAAAATCGGGGTGCGCCGGCTTTAGTGAGGGCGGTGGGGTGAAACTGGACAAATTCCAAGTCTCGCAACACCGCACCGGCACGCCACGCCATCGCCACCCCATCGCCGGTGCTGACAGCGGGATTGGTGGTCTGCGCGAAAACCTGGCCGCCCCCGCCGGTGGCCAGCACCACGGCGCGGGCCCGCACCCAGCTAATTTGACCCTGACAGACCAAACTCACCCCCTGACAGCGCTGCGTTTGAGGGTCTATCCAAAGACTGAGGGCAAAAGCTTGCTGTATGACCTGGATATTCTTGCGGCTGAGGACTTGAGCGGTGAGCGTGCTGACGATCGTCCGCCCGGTGGTGTCAGCGGCGTGGAGGACGCGGCGGCGGGAGTGGGCCGCTTCCAGGGTTAAGGCCAGGGTGTCCCCGTGCCGGTCGAAACCCACCCCCAGACGCACCAGAGACTGGACGCACTGAGGGGCTTGCTCTGCCAGAAATTTGACCGCCTCGAAGTCGCACAAGCCGGCACCGGCTTTCAGGGTATCTTCGATGTGCAGTAATGGAGAATCTTCTGGCGAGACAGCAGCCGCCAGACCCCCTTGCGCCCAGTCACTGGCGGACAGGGGCAGAGTGTCTTTGGTAATCAAGCCAACCTGGTAGGACTCGGGCAGGCAAAGCGCCGCATACAAGCCCGCCGCGCCGGTGCCTACCACCAGGACATCAAACTGGTTGTTCAGGGTGGGTTGGGGTGAAGTATAAGTATTGGATGGATTAACCAATTAAAAATTGCCCTCGTCGGTGGAGCCTTGACTGTGGCTTTATGTTAACTTACTTGACTTTGGGCGGCACAAGGCGGCTGCAGAGTTGAAGAAACCCGGTTTCGTAGGAGACACCGGGTTTCTGGTATGAACTGCGAATCGGGCCTTTGGATCGCTGCTTAGTACAGACCGTTGTTGATCCGGTCGTCGCCTTCGTTTAAGGCTGCTTCTACCTCAGTCACGGTGAAGTTTTCCAGGTTGGCTTGCAGGACTTCTTTCTCACGCTCGCTCAGTTCGGGAATGTCCAGCACGTCCTCGACCTTTTCGTAGGGAGCATTTTCAACAATTTTGCCAGCTAGGGTTGGGTACAGCCCGCGATATTTGCGAAATGCCCGCACGTTGGTGTTGTTGAGGTCGATCTTTTTGCCATAATCGGTGTTTAGCTTGTCGTCCACCACATTGCGGAGTGCCTCTGCCAAAACCGGCTGTTGGGCGAAGGCCATACCGCTCAGACCGGCAGCGTCTGCGTTCTGGGGCAGTCCCAGCCACCCCATGCAGCCAGCCAGCAGGCACAAGACTGTCAGCAAACGAAACAGTCGTCTCATGATTTAATTCCTCCCTAACTCACACACAGCATTTATATATTAGAGAGATTACCAAATTTCTTTACAAATCTAGAACTAGGGCGTATCTCGCTCTCAGGTAGCTAGAGCTACTGGCCTTTGGGGAGGGCCAGCAAAAACCTGTCCAAACCGGCAAAGGTGCCGGCATAGGTGAGTGCCTGCTTGTCATAGCCCTTGAGATTGACCGTATATTGCTTGAAGGGCGTTGGGCTTCCTCCCAGAGCGGCGATGTACTGGTAGGTAGTTTCGCCCATTGCGATGTCCGCGCCAATTTCTTTGGTGGAAGATTCCAGGCGAAAGGCGGCGTTAACAGTATCCCCCAGGGCGGTATAGTCGGGGCGGTCGCTGCTGCCGGTGTTGCCCACCATCGCATAGCCCGTATTGACACCGGCACCGATGCGCAAGGGAAAGGGCAGGGGATAGCGAGCGCTGAGCTCCTCTGTGACTAGGTGCAGAGCGCTGAGCGTCTGCAAAATCTGAATAACCTGCTGATTGCTAATCTTTAGGGTGCTGTGGAACCAAACGGCCATCACCGCATCCCCAATATACTTATCAACCCAAGAGCCGTGATCTCGCAGGATTTGCCCAGACCGGCGGAACCAAGTGCCAATCACCTCCGAGAGGATCTGTTCGTCCATCTGGCGAGTCAGAACTGTGAAGTTGCGGATGTCAACCACCATCACAGAGATCAGCCGGCGTTCCAGCAGGGTTGCTGTTACAGCGTCATCTTCGTCGAGATCCTCCGAGGAGCGAGCGGTTTTGCGGGACTGAGAGTAGAACAGTAACTCTGTTTGGCCAAAAGTGAGGCGGTCGCCATTCTTTAAAGTCAGGGGAATGCTCACCCGTCGCCCGTTGACAAAGGTGCCATTGCGGCTTCCCAAATCGATGATGTAGAACTGTCCGTTGTCCATGCGCTGCAACATGGCGTGGGTGCGGGAGATCCACCGGTCTGTGAGCACGAAATGGTTGTCTTCACTTCGACCGACAGTCCAGCAGTTACCGCTAGCTAAAGGCAGATAGCGAGGGCCAGTTTCGAGCTGCAGTACCAGATGAGGGGTGGGTTGAAAATTTACCACAGGCGGGGGCTACCGACTACAAGTAGTGGTTAACTGGAGTTGTTCGAGTAGATCCTAGCCTTGGTGAGCTGGGAATAGATGCTTTTGGCGGCGGGATGCCCTTGAGCTACTGCTATAGCAGCAGATAGTCAGTGCGCGGACACGTTTGACAGGCGGGACGCCTGTCCTACGAGGTATAGACGTTGGTACGGCGTCCGCCGGGCCTTAAGGTCTAATGTCCGCGCCCTAAGTGGCTACTGCTATACAAGACATAGAAAAAACCGACCCTTGTCAGGCGTCCCACTCCCGGTGGTTCGGTTTACCGCATCAGGAATTACGGGAAACCGAAACAAGAGTGCAATTTCCGCCACACCGGCAACCTTCACCCCCCCTAAATT
>JALOOK010000130.1 GCA_025454445.1 Oscillatoria sp. Prado101
ATAGGAAACCAAGGTCAGCTGCACGTCGCCGCCTTGGGCACTGCCGACTTGCGCCTCGCCGCCGCCGGTGCTGCTAGAATTGCCGGTGCACGACGCCACCGCCACACTTAACGTCACCCCTATCAAGAAGAGGGACACAAACCTTTTCACTGGACTGAGTTTCACCCTGTTGCTGGACTGCTGCCGGCACCAATCCCCGATGCGTTGCCACGGACTCATTAAACCTTCCTCTCTAAACCCCGGTTCCTCGGTCGGGATACCGTTATTTCAGTGTACACATAGTACAGGCAAACCGGCAAAAATGCAATCCCCAGATCAAGGGAGCCGGGGAATGGGGCTCACGGGCATGGGGCGGGCTCACGGGAATGGGGCATGGGGCATGGGGCTCACGGGAATGGGGCATGGGGCATGGGGCTCACGGGCATGGGGAATGGGGCATGGGGAAGATTTTCAGCTTTTGCCCAATCCCCAATACCCAATGCCCAATCCCCCTCACCCCTCACCCCTCACGCCTCACCCCTCACCCCTGACCCCCAATCCCTAAACCCTAAGCTATAAAGCTCTCTCTCCTGATTGGGGTTTGAACAGGGTGAGGGAATGGGGAGTGAGGGGTGATACCCTTATTGAGGGGTTAAAAATTTTATCGGTGGGTCACTTCTGACCAGGAAACCCGGTGAGTGGGACAGCTGAAGGGAAAAAAAGAAAAAAATATGAAACTGAGAATCTTAGCGAGCGGCGCACTGCTGATGGCATTTTGCACCGGCTTTTCGGCGGAGCAGGCACAGGTCAAACGATTGCTGCAAACCAAACAGTGTCAGGGGTGCAGTCTGGCGGGCGCAAAATTGACAGGGGCAATGCTAGCGGGTGGCAACCTCAGGGGTTCCGATCTCAGTCACGCCGATCTCAATCAGAGCAATCTCTTTTCTGCTGACCTGAATGGTTCGCAGCTTTCTGGTGCCAACTTGGAACGAACTGACCTCAGAGCAGCAAACCTGCAAGGTGCCAACCTCCAAGGTGCCAACCTGAAGACGGCTGATTTGAGTGGAGCAGATCTCAGAGATGCTGACCTCAAAGGTGCTGACCTTAGCTATACCGACCTGTCTGACACCAACCTTTTTAATGCCCGCTTGAATGGTGCCAACCTCAAAGGCGCTAGACTCCAGAGCGCTCAATTGCAAAGTGCTGTTGGAGTGGCCACAGACAGCCAGACTGCGAGTCAGCCCAATCAGTAGCTTGATGCTGTCCGCCTGATGGCGGCGGGTTTTCGCCGGCAGTAGGGTGCGTTCCTGTCTGGGATTTCCCCACTGATGGAACATTCGATGACACGGAACGCACCCCACTATCTATCGGACATGATATTATTTGGGGTGCTATTTATGCCAATGCCCAAGAAGCCCAGACGCTGCTGCTTAAATTGTGGCGCAGAAACAAAAAGAACAGTGGACAAGTATTGCAATATTGCTTGTCACAACGAACACAAGTATAAAGTTTATATAGCCTCCTGGCTGGCAGGAGAAGAGAGCGGGGTAAAAAAATATGGCAATGTGTCGAATCATGTGAGGAGATTCTTAGTTGAGAGCTGTGGCGAGAAGTGTTCTTTGTGTGGCTGGTGCCAGATAAACCCACATACAGGCAAAATTCCTGTGGAAGTGGATCATATAGATGGGGATTGGAAGAATAACTCACTAGACAACCTCCGGCTTCTATGTCCCAACTGTCACTCGCTCACACCCACCTACAAGGCACGCAATAAGGGTAAAGGTAGGAATTGGCGCAGGTTCCAGTAGCCGGTGCCCGCAAGAGGTCGCTCGCCGGCAGCCGGCAGTGTGCGCCAGGGCAGCCGGTGGGCGGGGCCTGGTAAAATTTTGAGACAGGGTTGCGTAAGTGAGCGAGAGTGTGCTATGTTGATAAAGTCGCTGGTGTAGCTCAGTTGGTAGAGCAACGCACTTGTAATGCGTGGGCCGTGGGTTCAAATCCCTTCACCAGCTTTAACACAGGAGTGTGGCCACGCGGGATTGATGCCTGCACCGGCACCCTGCGTGCGGCAGGAATGACGCGATAAGAGCCGGCACCCCCCGCCAGCCAAACTGCCCTCCCACAGAGCCATAGACGTAGGACAGGCGTCTCGCCTGTCCCTGTCATCCTGCCAAGTATAGTGACCGGCAACATCAATATTCAGGCCGGTTCGGCACGATGGGCGTCTGCGGCATTTCGGGAGAATTTTTAATAATATCCGGTTGAAAGCATATATACAAAACCGGTCTAAACTCGGATATTTGTGAAAATCATTTAATCGGAAACCGGGAAACTGCTTTCCTGACCGCCCATCCCCTCTAGCCGGGGCGCGGCTGGACGCGCCCCTACAAAGGGGGGGAATATGATTTTCTGGGCCACTGGGGATGAGAAGCGCTCTGGGGCAGCCCTGTGTTAGGATGGGGACGCTTGCGGTAGTTGCCGGATGGTGCAAAGGTAGAAGCTTAAATGAGCAAATTCAACCAAAATATCCATCGTTGCGGGGAATCAGAGCGCCTTGGCGTCTACCGGGCGATTTACGAGCGGCGGGATGTACGCTCCACGTTCACCCCCACTCCCATTGAGGATGAAGTTCTCGCTCGCCTGCTCGACGCCGCCCCGAGACGCGCCTTCGGTGGGGCTGATGCAGCCGTGGCGCTTCATTTTGATTCGGGATGCCGGTGTGCGTCAAAACGTCTACGAGATATTCAAGCGGGCCTACGAAGCAGCTTCCTCAATTTACGAAGACGAGCAAAAAGCATTATACAACTCTTTGAAGCTCTCCGGCATCCTGGAAGCGCCGGTCAACCTGTGCGTGATTTGCGACAGCAACAGTAAGCGCGGACACGGGTTGGGGCGACAGACGATGCCTG
Organism: Oscillatoria sp. Prado101; assembly: GCA_025454445.1. Lineage (GTDB taxonomy): Bacteria > Cyanobacteriota > Cyanobacteriia > Cyanobacteriales > Oscillatoriaceae > Oscillatoria. The sequence continues at coordinate 2,886 of JALOOK010000130.1, forward strand.
AAACAGCTGTCTATTCTACCGTTTGCGCTATCGAAAACCTGTGGCTGGCGGCTCGCGCCGAGGGCGTGGGCGTCTGCTGGGTGAGCATTTTCCGAGGAATTGCGGGAGTTGCTGGGGATTCCAGCAGAGATGGTACTGGTTGGGTATTTGTGTTTGGGTTATGTGTCGCGGTTCGACACCCAGTCGGAATTGTCGCTCAAAGGCTGGGAAAAGCGTGCCGATCTGGCGAATTTTATACATTTTGAGCACTACGGCGGGGCGGATGAGCAACGCGCCGCAGAGTTGCTGAGTTCTTTGACAGACGGGGAGGATCTCGAAAGCGCTTCGTGAGGGGGTGTGGGGTGCCGGTAGGGTGCCGGTGGGGTGCCGGTGGGGTGCCGGTGTTTCGTTTCTTGCCAAGTTCCTGGCGATTGAAATTCACTGCGACAAACTTTCGCCCGCCTGCGCGGGCTGTTTTTGAACAATTCTCTCGCTTCTTGTTATATCCGTGGCGATTGGAAATCGCCGCTTATCACACGAAACCCGCCTAAGAAAGCGCGGCGTGCGCCAACGCGGGTTTATGATGTAAATAAACCCGCACCGGCACCACCGGCACCCCACACCGGCACCCCACAATTACAATCTAGGCGCTGGGCTAACCCGAAATCTTTGCCACACAACACGGCGAGTGGAAAGATGTATATTTTGAGAGTCTCGCTCTTCTCGAACGCCCGCGCCATCGCTTTCGCCCGTGCCCGTTGGGTAGGCGGGCTTTGTTTGTATAGCCGCGATTTACAATCGCCTGGGACTACCGCAAAAACGCGCATTTATGATGTAAATAAACTCGCTCTTCTCGAACGCCCGCGAAGGCGGGCTTTGTTTGTATAGCCGCGATTTACAATCGCCTGGGACTACCGCAAAAACGCGCATTTATGATGTAAATAAACCCCCACCGGCACCACCGGCACCCCACACCGGCACCCCACAATTACAATCTAGGCGCTGGGCTAACCCGAAATCTTTGCCACAGAACGACGGATTTAGATTCTTGAGGCAAAAGCCCTCGATCCAGGACGACAAACCCGGTTTCTTTCACGGCTGTGCGTGAGTCCTGAATCAGCTATTGGATTTCCATAGGACAGGCTTTTCGACCTGTCCTACGGGGGAATGCCAAGAGCCTTTTTCAGCGCCTCTTGTACCCTCACCCTGATATCGGCGGGCAAGATTCCCAACTGCTTCTGGAACACAGATTTATGAACCGTGGCAATTTTATCAGCCCGGATTAAAGATGCCTTTTTAAGACCTGTTGGCCCAAACTCAGGATGCTCTTCTGCAATCAATACCCAAGTCTCGCGCAATTCCTCTGCCGGTATTTTCGAGAAAATGCCGCAAATAATCAATTATTCTCTGTGAGCGGCTCAAATAATAGCCGGTCTGACTTTTGTGGGAGTTATAGCGGTTTTCAGTTGGATACGTGCCAGAAACCCGGTTTCTTAAAGAAACCGGGTTTCTCAGTACCTCACAAAGGATGAAAACCGCTATAGGTCGCTAAAAGGGAACCTAACCAGCCACACCTCTCCAGGGTTAGGACTCAACATCGTAGATATCTTCCTCAGGATCGTTCCACTCCTGAAAACCTGTCTGGTGCCATTCCATCATCTTAACGGTTTCCAGTCTTTCTTCAATCTCTGCCATCAGTGCGGCGAGTTCCCGCACCGGCAGTTGCAAAATCATCGCTTTGATTTCTTCAACGCTGGGGTGTGATGTCATAAGGGTTATCCTTTGAGAGCGCTGCGGGCGGGTGCCGGTGTGTCACAGGCAAGACTGCTGCGAAAAGCCGGTGTACTTATATTTTACACCTGGGAAACGAAACCCGCCTAAGAAAGCGCGGCGTGCGCCAACGCGGGTTTATCATATAAAGAAACCGGCACCCCCCACCGGCACCCTCACAATTACAATCTAGGCGCGGGGCTAACCCCAAATCTGTGCCACACAGCGACGGATAAGCTATCACTCAGTTAATTTGCAATATTAATATATATCTATCGTTCCCAGTATCTGCCTGTAAACGCAATCAGGAGGCTCTGCCTCCTTTCAACATAAAAGCAGGTTAAAAGCCTAACAGCTTAGAAATAAACCCGCCCCCGCCACACCGGCACCCCACAATAACCAACGCACTCTATGGCATCCGCCAAATCTTGATGGTATGGTCATTACTGCCACTGACTAAAGTCTTGCCATCGGGGCTGATGGCGACAGAATAAACCGTGTCGGTATGCCCGGTGAGGGTATTTTGCAGGGTGCCGGTGTCCAGATTCCAAATCTTGATGGTTTTGTCATTACTGCCACTGACTAATGTCTTGCCAATCTCCTTCGGAGACGCTTCGCGTTCCGGGGCTAATGGCGACAGAAAAAACCCCGTCGGTATGCCCGGTGAGGGTTTTTTGCAGCTTGCCGGTGCCCAGATTCCAAATCTTGATGGTTTTGTCACTACTGCCACTAACTAATGTCTTGCCATTGGGGCTGATGGCGACAGAAAAAACCCCGTTGGTATGCCCGGTGAGGGTTTTTTGCAGCTTGCCGGTGCCCAGATTCCAAATCTTGATGGTATTGTCATAACTGCCACTGACTAATGTCTTGCCAATCTCCTTCGGAGACGCTTCGCGTTCTGGGGCTGATGGCGACAGACCAAACCCCGTCGGTATGCCCGGTGAGGGTTTTTTGCAGGGTGCCGGTGTCCAGATTCCAAATCTTGATGGTTTTGTCACTACTGCCACTGACTAATGTCTTGCCATCGGGGCTGATGGCGACAGAAAGAACCAAGTCGGTATGCCCGGTGAGGGTATTTTGTAGGGTGCCGGTGTCCAGATTCCAAATCTTGATGGTTTTGTCACTACTGCCACTGACTAATGTCTTGCCAATCTCCTTCGGAGACGCTTCGCGTTCTGGGGCTGATGGCGACAGAAAAAACCCCGTCGGTATGCCCGGTGAGGGTTTTTTGCAGCTTGCCGGTGCCCAGATTCCAAATCTTGATGGTTTTGTCATAACTGCCACTAACTAATGTCTTGCCATCGGGGCTGATGGCGACAGAATCTACCCAGTCAGTATGCCCGGTGAAGGTGTTTTTTAAAAAGAATGGGCTGGAAATCAGAACAATTGGATTTGACGGAAAGATTCCATAGCGAACTAGCCCATATATTTGAGAACCTGCCAATCCCAACAGCAGGATAGCACCGGCTGCCATCCAGGGATTTTTATTCAGCTGAGAAACTACAGTAGGTGGCGCTCGCCGTGACGGCGGTTGTCGCGGCGGTGGCGGCGGTGTCGGTAGCGGTTTGGGCTGCAAATCTGCCAGCACCTCAGCAGCCGATTGATAGCGCTGCAGTCGCTCTTTTCGCAACAGCTTATCCAGAACCCCCTGCAATTCCAGACTCACAGATTGCCGCAAATGCTGCCGCCAAGTCCCCACCCACTCATAGCCCTTATTCAAAAACAGGTTATAGGGGTTAGCTTGAGTGAGCAACTGAAAGCAAGTCACGCCCAAACTAAATAAATCGCTCGCCGGATACGCCTCACCGGCATCCATTTGCTCAAACGGCGCATATCCCAGCGTGCCAATTTGCGTTCCCCTCACCGAGAGGGTTGCCGCTAACTGCTTCGACGCCCCGAAATCAATCAGCACGAATTGACTTTGCCCCCCTTTCCCTTGAGGGGAGAGAGGCGTCTGATTCGGGGGCGGGGTGCGGCACATAATATTCGGCGGTTTGATATCTCGGTGAATGATATCGCGCTCGTGGATAAACTGCAACACCGGCAGCAGTTCCAGCAACAAATTTCGCACCTGACTCTCACTCCACACCCCCTGCTGCAACTTATCCAAAGTCTGCCCCTCAATAAACTGCTGCACGAGATATAAGTGCCCGTCTTGCTCAAAATAAGCGTATAATGTAGGAATCTGCGGGTGTTCTCCCAGCTGTTGCAGCCGCCGAGCCTCTTGCTCAAATAACTCCGTTGCCTTTTTCAGCGCGTAGGTGCCTTGCGTTTTCGGCGCTAGCTGCTTTATGACGCAGCGCTCATTGAGTTTATCTATATCTTCCGCCAGATAGGTTCTGCCAAACCCACCCTCATTGGAAAGCAGCTGGATGGGGCGATAGTGAGTTCTCAGCAGCACCAGTGGCGTGCCGCAACTCTGGCAGAATTTTGTCCCGTCGGGGTTCTGCGGATTCTGGCAGTCGGGGTTCAGGCAGCAGTGCACAATCAGGCATAAGGGCAGATGTTGATTTTTATGATAAGTGATGAGCGGTATAGCAGCAGGCAGTCAGTGCGCGGACACGCTTGACACGAGATACAAGGTATAGGCGTAGGGCAGGCGGAACCTCCGCACCCTCAATGTCTAATGTCCGTTCCCAATGTGGCTAGTGCTAGAACGCCGGCACTGCCGGTGGGGCCGACGCCCAACTACCAACCTTTTTGGGCGTGCAGCCCAAGGTCGAACCTTTTTGGGCTGAAGCCCAACTACGAACCTTTTGGGCTAAAGCCCAACTACGAACCTTTTGGGCTAAAGCCCAACTACGAACATGGAGGGCCGACGCCCAACTACAAACGGTAAATGAACTGCGGTGCCCTCACCGGCATAGATAATGGGGTGAACTCGCACGCGGAACTCACCGCTACAAAAGGGGGTGCGTTCCGCTTTATCTGCCCCCGCACACAAATAAGGTGCGTTCAGGCGTAACGCACCCTACAGCTACAGCTGAAACCCTTGCCTTGCGGGTTTCTTTTGTGTAGCGGCGATTTCAATCGCCGGTAGTTCTATCAGTGTTTGCCGCTATTCCCTCCACTGCCACCGGCACCGGTGGTGGCGAGCACTCGCTTCGCCTGCGGTTCCGGCACTTCTTGCAGGTGGTCGAACTTCCAATTGAAGTACCCCACCCCCAGCGTCAGGGAACGCAGTTCGACAATTAAGTCCTGCATCTCCGCTTGCGGCAAATAGGCGGAAACTTTGTCCCAGCCCTTCCACTCAGTCATCCCCTCGTAGCCGAGAATTTGGCCGCGACGCCCGCTGATCAGCTGCATCATCTTCGAGGTAAAGTCGCTGGGCGCACAAATCTCCACTGAGGCAATCGGTTCCAGCAGGGTTGGCTCGCACTTGGCCATCCCTTCCTGCATCGCCAGACGCGCCGCCTGTTTGAACGCCTGCTCGGAACTGTCTACCGTGTGGTAAGATCCGTTGGTCAGCGTCACCGCCACGTCCACTACCGGGAATCCCAGCGGGCCGCGATCCAGATACTCCCGCACGCCCATTTCTACGCCGGGAATATACTGCCGGGGCACTACGCCACCGACAATTTTCTCGCTGAAGTTAAAGCCTTCGCCGCGAGCTTGGGGTGTGATGTCCAGATAGACATCCCCAAACTGCCCGTGCCCGCCGCTTTGGTGCTTGTAGCGCCCGTGCACCGAAGTCACCGGCTTGCGGATGGTTTCTTTGTAGGGCACTTGGGGCACATGTGTCACCATCGGCAGGTTGTACTTGCGGCGCAGCCGGTCGAGGGCCACTTTCAGGTGAATCTCGCCCTGACCCCAGAGTATGATTTCGTGGGTGTCGCCTTGCTGCTGCCACGCTAGGGCGGGGTCTTCTTCCATCAGTTTGGCCAGAGCGCCGGTGATTTTCACTTCATCGTTGCGCTTTTCTGGGGTAATCGCCAGAGCGAACACCGGCGCGATCTGCTCCGCTTCGGGCAATTCTTTCGACGCTTGGCTGCCGGTGAGGGTGTCGCCGGTTTTAATCCCTTCCATGCGACCGAGGGCCACAATTTCACCGGCACCGGCTGTTTGCACGCCCTGCTTTTGCTGCCCCATCAGCCGGTAGACGCCGCCAGCTCGCACGCCATTGAGCACCATACCGTCCGCCACCTGGCCCTGCCAAACCCGCACCAGGGAAAGTTTGCCGCCTTCTGGGGTGTAATAGGTCTTCAGCACTTGGGCGAGAGCCTCTTGAGCGTGCAGGACAATGCCCCGCCGCTCTGCAGTGCTCTCCGGTGCCGGCGCTTCCCGCGCCAGGGCGTCCAGCAGGGGGCGCACGCCGTAATCTTGCTCGGCGACGCCCATAAACACCGGCACCACCAAGTCCGCGCCCAAATCCTTTTTCAGGTCTTCGACAATTTCCTCTTCCGGCGGATTAATTTCCTCGAGCAGTTCTTCGAGCAGGTGGTCGTCAAAGTTGGCCAGCTCTTCGAGCATTTCCGCCCGCGCCGCGTGTTCCTGCTCTTTGAGCGATTCTGGCATGGGCACGGGATCTGCCGGTGCGCCCGGATGGTAGTGATACGCCTGCTCGGTTACCAGGTCGATAAAGCCAACCAGCTGTTCGCCTTTGCCAATCGGGAACTGCTGCGGGACGATGGGCCGGGCCGACACGGACTTGAGGGCGTGCAGCACGTCCATGAAGTAAGTCCCGCAGCGCGTCTCGTCTGTGCACAGCCGCTCCATTTTGTTGATGAAGACGAGGTGCGGGATTTCCCAGTCATCGAGGAATTTGAATAGGGGAGCCAGGGTGAGA
>JALOOK010000131.1 GCA_025454445.1 Oscillatoria sp. Prado101
CGCCTTGACCAGAGAGCGATAGGTTTTGGGGTTTTCTTTGATGAAAGATTCCATCACCCCCAGCAGCCGGTCTGGGTGTCCGCGCCAGATTTCTTTGCCTTGCGCGAAGGTAAAGCCAATTCCCTCCCCGCCAGTAATTGCTTTTTCGTAAATTGCCCGCGTGTTCCAGGGTTCTGCCACCATATAAGCTTGCATCGCCCCAATCCGCACGTTCGTCACCATCTGGGGTGGGGGAATGATGATGATGCGAAACTCCTCTAGGGGGTTCACACCGGCAGCGGCGGACAAGTAGCGGACAAAGTATTCGTAAATGGCAGAGCTCAGCACAACCGCCCAGACTTTGCCCTCTGGCGGCTGGCTGTCAAAATAGGCTCTAAACTGTTTGCCAAACGCTTCCAGATCGCCGCCGTATTCGTACCAGGGGCGCAGCCCAAAATCCCACATTTTCCGGTTCATCGTCATGGCGTTGCCGTGCCGGTGAACCGTCATGGCTGCGCACAGCGGGGCGTGGCGTGCGCCTTCCGCTCCTATTCTAGCATTGGTGACGGCACCAGACACCACCGGCGAGGCGTCGAGGCGACCAAAAATAATCCCGTCGCGAGAGTTTGCCCAGCTGGCGCAAGCGGTTGAGTTTGACGTTCAAACCGTACTTGCGGAAAAACCCTTTTTTCCAGGCAATCGCAAAGGGAGCGCAGTCATTCACCGGCACATACCCCACTGTCAAATCGGGTTTTTCCAAGGTTTTGGGATCTACGACTTGTTCGACGGCTAAGGCTTCTTCCGTAAGCCCTCTAGCCGATCGGTCGGCATTAATGGCGCAAGAGGAAAGTGCCATGCCGGCTGCTGTCGCTCCCATGCCTTGAAGAAACTCCCGCCGGTTCCAGTGATTTGGGGATTTTTCACTCATCTTCAGTCTCGCTCAATCTTGCAAAATTTTTCCCTGTCAGAATTCAGCAGCCAGAAGAGTTTTCAACTCTCACTTCTGACTCTTCTGAAACTGACAGCTTAGCTGTCAGGCTTTTAATCTACTTGTTGCAGAAAGGAGGCAGAGCCTCCAGCGCCCCGTTCCCAGGCGGAGCCTGGGAACGAGGGAGGGTATATTAAGAGCGTGCCGGTTTTCTGTGCGTTACCAATTCCTGAATTTTGCCAACCGCCCAGTCCAGGATTAACCCCGTTAATCCAATCACCAGTATCGCCAGAAACACAGAACTCAGGTTGAGCCGGCTCCACTCATCCCAGACAAAAAAGCCAATGCCAATCCCGCCGGTGAGCATTTCTACGGCGACGATCACGAGCCACGCTATCCCCAAACTAATCCGCAAGCCGGTGAATATGTAGGGCAAACTTGCCGGCCAAATAATTTTGGTAATCTGCCGCCAGCGGGGCATTTCCAGCACCCGAGCCACATCGAGATAATCTTTGGAAACGCTCGACACTCCCAGGGCGGTGTTGATAATCGTTGGCCACAGAGAGGTGATGAAGATAACAAAAATTGCCGAGGGGTCCGCGAGGTTAAAGATAGCCAAAGCAATCGGCAGCCAAGCCAGCGGCGATACCGGCTTGAAGATTTGAATGATCGGATTGAGCGCCAGCATCGCTTGTCTGGACATCCCGATGAGAAACCCCAGGGGAATCGCGACAATCGCACCTAAGGAAAACCCCAGCAAGACGCGGCGTATGCTCGCCAGCAATAACCAGCCTATTCCCAAATCTCCCGGTCCGCGCTGGTAAAACGGATTGACGATGTAATCCCAATTCGCGACTAGCGCCTGCACTGGATTGGGCATCAATTCGCTCTGGAAGCTGGCCACTACCCACCACAGGATGATAATTCCCAGAAATCCTGCTGCCGGCAGCAATACCACCTCCCGCAATATCACGGGTTTCGCCCGATTCCAGGCGGCTTGTCCGGCAACTGCAATCGAAGACAAATTCAGCTGAATAGCCATTATAAACTCCTCAGAGTCAAGGGTGGGACACTGCGAACCAACCGGAGACACTGACGAGATCGAACGCTCTATTTTAATAGAATGTTGAGTCTTCATCAGTCTCCTCTCATTGCCTGCGAAGTTAGCTGACGGGCTAGGACTGAGAGATGTCCCTCTCGCTGCCTGGCGCGACCGCTCACAGGCATTCGAGATAAGCCCCTTAAATTGGTTCCTCCGCTCCTGTCTCACCCAGGGGTGAAAAGTTGGATTAGGCAGACTTTTTACGCTATTCTCACAATCATAGCATTGCTTTTCCTGCCTGTCAAGCAGTCTTCAGGCACAAGTTTTGCATGGCCATCGCTCCGCAAACATGTGCGCCGCTGTCGCGTGCACGCTTTGTGGGGAGCGATTCCATCCCCCTCTCGCCTAAAGTAGAAAACGTAGCGTTACATACAGAGCGGCAGCGATCAGTTGCGCCGCCATCACCGGGATGCCGTAGCGCAGAAACGTGTGAAAGGATATCCGGCGTCCGTGCAGCTCAGAAATCCCAGCTGCGACTATATTAGAAGAAGCTCCCACCAGGGTGCCATTGCCTCCTAAGGTTGCGCCAAACATCATGGCGTAGAAAAGTGGCAGCACTTCCGGGGGAAACTGACCTTGAAAGTCGGGTGCGAGCACTTCTGCCGGCGCTAACCCGACACTCACCACATACTGTTTCAGCAATGGCACCATCGCCACCACCAGCGGGATGTTGGGGACAGCGCTGGACACCAAGCCGACAAAAAACAGCAGCACCAGGGAACCTAAGGCAATATTTTTCCCCAGAAGAACGGCTAGCACCCCAGACACGCTGCTGATGACGCCTGTTTTTTCCAGCCCGCCAATCAGCACAAATACGGACATGAAAAAGATTAAGGTACTCCAGTCGATATCCCGCAAGATATTGTTGACGGAATCAATTTTGGTGTGGTGAGCGAGGAGCAAAGCCAAAGCTGCCCCCAGCAAGGCGACGGCTGCCGGTGAGATCGGAACTGGCAGGGTTTCTCCCACGACAAAAAACAGCAGCACGAAAGCGACAATTAAGCCGCCCACCGCCAAAATTCGCGGGTGATTGATTGTCGGGTGGGGCAGGTGTTCGAGGTCGTCCAATTTTTTGCGCCAGGTTTTGGGGAACAGCCACGGCAGCATGACTAATATTGTGACAATAGCAATAACTCCGCCCAGACTCAATTTTAGCAGGTAATCGGCAAAGCTGATATTGACGGCATCGCCGACAATAAAGGTGGCTGGATCGCCGACAAGCGTCAGCAGACCGGCGCTGTTGGCAACAAACACCATCAGGATCAGTAAGGGGACAAAATCCACGCCGATTTCCTCCGCCATTGGGGGAATCAGCGGTGCCAGCAGCATCACGGTTGTGGCGTTGGGCAAAACGGCGCAGATGGGTGTGGTGATCGCCACAATGCCGAGCAGCAAGCGCTTGCCTTGCCCTTTCGCCAGCAGCACCATCTGAGTGGCTAAGTAGTCAAATATCTTGGTTGGCTCAAACGCCCTCACCAGCACCATGACTCCGAAGAATAAACCCAGGGTGGCATGACTGCGACTGATGTATCCGATTGCTTCGTTCAAGGTCATAATGTGGCAGAACACCAGCAGCAACGCCCCCAAAAAGGCGGCAATGGTTAGGTGTATCCACTCGGTCATAATTAAGAAAATGACACCGACAAATGTTGCCGCCGCCACGATGCTTTGCACGTTTTCCATTGCATCTCTCTCGAGTCAGTTATAGAATTGATTTTGCCTGAACAGAAATCAGCCGCAAGCAGTTATAGGGTTGTGCCAGAAACCCGGTTTCTTAAAGAAACCGGGTTTCTCAGTACCTCACTCAGAGGAAAACCGCGATCTCACCGGCACCCCAACTGTCTCTGAGGGCGGGGCGAATTTGTTCTCATGCTGCTGCGCCGGCCACAGCAATAAAATTAGTGCTGGGTCGCTATGACACTAGAAAACCTCCCTGGCTAAAAGTCGGGATTATGACAAAACACCCTCTCGCTATTGAGGGCAAGTGAAATTGATTGGCTCACACCACGACGTACTGGGGAAGCTGATGAGAGCAAGGCACTTTTGATTTAGAAATGCTGTCTCCTCAGTCCCCTCTCAATGCCTGCGAAGTTAGCTGACGGGCTAGGGCTGAGAGGTGCCCTTCTCCTGTTTGACAACAGGGATTAGCCCCAGAGAATCTCTTTGGTTCCTCCGCTCCGCCTGCCGGCTTCAAGTGAATTTCTCAGCTCGGAAGGCAGATTAGGCTGACTAGATATAAATTAACTGAAATCACCCTAACATGTTTTTCAGCAGAAGTCAATGCCTGCTGGGCGGTTTGGCTGCAAAAATCTGTGAGCTGTTGGAAAAAGCCCCTCAAGGGCAACCGCCGGCTCCCCCCCGCTGGGAGATGCGGCAGCCGGTCGAGAACAAGTATTTCCCCGGAAGTGATATAATGGCACTCAACTGTGGGGGTTGAAGCGAAGATGCCCGAGCAAAACATTCAGTGGCAAATTCAGCCGCCGGCGCAACCGCCGGAGTGGTTCATTCAAGAAATTCGACGCCACGCACCCGACATAGCTGGCCATTATGCCGGTCAGTTGCTGTGGCAGCGGGGGATTCGAGACCGGCAGGGGGTTGCCGGCTTTTTAAATCCCAACCTGGTACAGCCGGCCAGTCCCTTTGAATTTGGCCAGGAGATGCACTGGGCGGTGGAGCGATTGCTCGCAGCGCAGCGTGCCGGTGGAAAAGTGGCCATTTGGGGGGACTTTGACGCCGACGGCATCACCGCCACCGCTGTCCTCTGGGAAGGGCTGGGCCAGTTTTTCCCTCAATATCTCCAGCTCACCTATTACATCCCCAACCGGCTCACCGAATCCCACGGACTCAACCGCCAGGGGATTGACGCCCTCGCTCAATCGGGAACCCAGCTGATTGTTACCTGCGACACCGGCAGCACCAACCTCGAAGAAATTGAATACGCCGGCGAGCTAGGCATAGACATCATTGTCACCGATCACCACACCCTGCTGGAGCAGCGCCCCCCGGTGGTGGCGATCATCAACCCCCGCTCCCTGCCGGCCAGCCACCAGATGGCCAATCTTTCCGGCGTCGCCGTCGCCTACAAACTGGTGGAAGCTCTCTACCTCACCCTTCCCCACATCCCCCAGCAACCTTTAGAGGACTTGCTGGATTTAGTGGCGATTGGCTTGATTGCCGACTTGGTGCAGCTGACCGGCGACTGCCGGTATTTAGCCCAACAGGGGATTAAACGCCTGCAGCAGCAGCTGTCCAGCCCCACCCGCCCAGGCGTGCAAAAACTGCTCCAGCTGTGCCAGCGTGCCGGCGACCGGCCCACCGATATTTCCTTTGGCCTTGGCCCCCGGATTAACGCCGTCAGCCGCATTCACGGAGACTCCAGCTTCTGCGTAGAACTGCTCACCAGCCGCGACAAAAAGCGCTGCAGCGAGCTGGCGGAAGCCGCAGAGCTGGCCAACGCCCGCCGCCAGTCCCTGCAAAAAGATGTCACCCAGCAGGTAAAAGCCCAGCTGCAAAAACAGGACTTGTCCACCACCGGCGTCCTCGTCCTGGCTGGCTCACAGTGGCCCGCAGGTGTCCTCGGTTTGGTTGCAGGTCTTATCGCCCAAGAATACGGGCGTCCGACTGTCCTCCTGAGCACAGAAGCAACAGACTCTCCCGACAGCAAAATCCCCAAATCCCCAAATCCCGGCACCCCCATCCCCAATTCCCAAATCGCCAGGGGTTCCGCCCGTTCTGTGAATAATATTGACCTGTACGGGCTGGTCAAGGAGCGGGCCGACCTGCTGCACCGGTTCGGTGGCCATCCATTGGCAGCCGGTCTGGCCCTGCCGGTGGAGAATATTCCCCTGTTTGCAGAAGGCATCAACCGGCAGTTGCGGGAACAGCTGGGGGCGTCTGGCTCCTTGGGCGTGCCGGTGGTGACAGCGGATCTGGCTGTCACGGTGGCAGAACTGGGACAGCCGCTGTTTCGAGAGCTGAAACTGCTGGAACCTTGCGGCACCGGCAACCCGGTGCCCAAACTCCTGGTGCAAAACTGCTGGTTTGAAAAAGTCTGGCACCGCAATATTGAGGATTCTAAAGGGCGAAAAGTTCAGTACATTAAAACCGAGTTTGAAATTCGGGATCAGTCTAGCGTTTCTGGGTTTGCCGGCGTCTGGTGGGGGCACTATAAAGAAGAACTTCCCCCTGGCCGGTGCGATGCGATTGTGGAGCTGGACTACAATACTTTCAAACAGCGCTATGAGGTGCGGCTAATCGCGGTGCGCTCCTGTGTGGAAAATTTCCAGTTCCGCGCCCCCGTCCAGTTGGACTGGATTGTGGACTGGCGCTGTGAAAAGATGAAGGCGAAAGACGCTTTGATGAGTGAAGAGGAAATTTCTTCTTCCTTTATTGTATTGCAAGAGTGTCCGAGAAGTTGGGATGAGTTGCAAGTTTGGTTTCGGCGAGCGGCGCACCGGCAGCAGAAACTGGCGCTGGCGTGGGCTCTGCCGCCAATGCAGCCAGCGGCTCAAGTCTGGCAGCAGCTTGCCGGTGTGGCTAAATACCTCAGCCGCACAGGTGCGCTAGTTACAAGACGTCAGCTGTGCGACAAGCTAGGGGTCAGCGATGGCTGTCTGCAACTGGGATTGCAAGCTCTGGGCGAGTTGGGTTTCCAGGTGACGCACTTCTGTGATTCCTTGTGGCTGAGCGTGCCAAAAAAAGCCTCTCGGAGGGTTGCTGTTGCGGAAAGCTCCCCCGCTATTATTGAATTTTTAGCTGCAGTTTCTGAAGAACAATTTATCCGGCAGTATTTCGCTGAAGTGCCGCTGTCTACTATTCTAGCAATGGCTAATTTGGGGCGCGATTATTTGCCTTAATTACATACGGATATGGAATTTTAAGCGTGGGCAATAAAGGTAAGCTGTTACGCTTTTAATCTGCTTATAGCAATATTCACGCTCGGTTCGGACACGCTCCTCGGAATGATCGCCTATCCTAGGATGTCTGGACGTAGGGCAGGCGTTCCCTCCGACCCTAACCTAAGTGGCTATTGCTATAGTACAGAAAGGAGGCAGTCGCGCTTCGGAACTGCGCACATCGTCACCAATGAAAATTATGCGTCAGACCGATACCAGCTGATTGGGCGTGCAGCCCAACTACAAATATTATGCGTCAGATTGATATCCGCCGATTGGGCGTGCAGCCCAACTACAAACATTTTCAAGTTAGAGCCTCCAAAACCTCGTTCCCAGGCAGTAGGGGCGGGCGCTTCCGCCCCGTTTGGGGGGCTCTAGATGCCAAGACCTTGTAGGTAGCAACTTGGGTTATATTAAGGCACCCTACAGCGGGGTTACATGACCTTGGTACTCGCAGGTGAAACCTTGTGTGCGCCACTGTTGCATGTCTACCTCTGTCAGTGGGGTGAGAGCGGAGCATGCCGGCGGCTGCACAAATTGGCTGATCACTGCCCAAATCAGGCTGCGAATTACATCAATGCCGGTTTTGAGCGGTGACTCGCGATTGCCGGGAATGCCGATTTCGGGGGTTAAGTCTATATCGGCCCAAATTCCGTGGGAGCCTAAGATAATCTGTGCTAGCCACTGGGCGCGTGGCAGATGGGTGGGGGAGGTAATGACTTTGACTTTATGAACTTGCCACCGCTGCAGGATGGGGAGAGAAAAGTAGAAGTTGTCAAAGGTAGACTGGGCGCACTTTTCCAAGAGGACTTGCGGCGCGGGAGCTTTGGCTCGCTGAAAAATCAGCCAAATGCAGGGATCTGGGGAGCCTTGAGAAATAAGCACCGGCGTCTGGGGGTATTGTTTGGCTAGCTCGGCGACGTACATTTCCCTTTTAATGCTGCCCCCCAATACCAGGATGGCATCCACCGGCCTGTTGGCGGCGGACTGCAAAGCTACCGTGTAGCTCAGCAGCCAGCTAAAAAAGGCAACCGTCAACACTAAAAGGGCAAAAGCAGCAATCCTGCCTGCCAGCGAGCCGGCTTTCCTGGCGTTTCTTCCCCAATCCGATCGCTTTTGCTTTTTGCCTTTTTTTTGCCCCATATACGTTACGTCCAATCTGTTTTTTAGCTGTTAGGCTGTTACGCTAATATAGCAGTAGCCACGCACGGGCGCGGAGGTAGGACAGGCCAGAGCGCCTGCCCTACGCCTTCTCTCCGAAACCGTGTCCGCGCACTGACTGTCTACTGCTATAATGCTGCTTTTCCCTTGAAAGGAGGCAGAGCCGACCGAGTGGCGTTCCCAGCTGCCAGGCTGCGAACGAGGGGAACCCCCTTCATTTTTTCTTGGGGGGCTTGCCGGTGGGAAAGATAAATTCTATTTGCCCCTGAGTGCGCCGTATCTGCCCGCCCAGCTTGAGAATTTCTCGCTCAGCCCGCTCTCGGACTTTTTTGTCTGTGGCGTTGATATAAACCTCGGCCCACGACCTGCCCAGCGCCAGACTGCTGTCGGGATCTGTTTTGAGGAATTCAGCGGTTTGCCGGTACATGGCTGCGTATTTTTCGTCTGGAGTTCCCTCAACCCATTTGGCCGCCTTTTCGTGAGATTGGATGGCACCGGGGATGTCGTTGAGCAGCAGCAGCTGGTCGAGTCCTTTCCAGCGCCAGACGAGATAGGCTCTGGGATTGATCTGGGGGGAGAGGGCGCTCGTGCCGCGATCCATGTACTGGACTGTCAGCTGTGGCTCGCCGAGATAGTAGGAAATGCCGGTGGAAAGAAAAAGGTACATGTCAACGAAGCGGGGATCGCGCTGGGTGATCAGGTCAAAGTAGTCGGCATTGAGGGAATAGCCGGTTTTGGCACGCGCTTGTTCCTCGCCAAAATACTGGATGTAGTTGAGGAAAGCCCAGTCGGCGATCAAGTTGTCGAAGCCAAAGGTGGGCATCCGCTTGAGCAGTTGCACCCGCAGTCCTTCGAGCTGTTCCGCCTGCTTTGGGTTCTCGGCTTCCTGTGGCGGGCGGTGCAGTTGAGTCCACTGGACGCTAATCATGCCGGCCAGGGCGGCTGTAGCGAGAGCCAAATTCAGCAGCAGCCCTCCCTTCCAGCCCCGCCGCTTGGGGAGAGTGGGGGGCGCAGTGGGGGGCAGCGAAGGGGGGACAGGGGAGAGGAGATCGGCTTCCATCGGCTTTAGACTCAGCAGTCTGCTGTGACGGTGTTCTGCTACTCGCTATTTTAGCTACACTAGAATCAACAAAGTTTTGAGGTCGGTTTGTGTCTGAGTTTATAGCACTATCTGCCTGTCTGGGGTTAAATTAGGTTGCAGAGCAACTCGCACCGGCTCGACCGGACACTACTGGCAGCTGAATGCCAGTTGCTGGCCATTACGGACACTGTGGCAAACTGTCACAGGGTTTTGCAAGTTCGCGGGCGCGCGCTGGGTATCCTG
>JALOOK010000132.1 GCA_025454445.1 Oscillatoria sp. Prado101
TGCTGAACGTGCAAAAGATAGCCAATAACAACGGCATCACTTGGGATGTTGTGAAAACCGGGCCCTATGCCGACACTCAAACCTCTGTCCGCCCCAAAACCGATCAAGAGCTCGCCATCTACCGCCAGCTGGTGCAGCAGGTGTATGAGCAATTCCTAAATAGAGTCGCCGAGTCTAGGAAAATTCCCAAGCAAAAGGTAGCGCAGATTGCCCAAGGGCGGGTGTGGTCGGGGGTGGAAGCGCAGAAGATTGGCCTGGTCGATACGATCGGCGGCATTCAAGACGCGATCGCGGAGGCTGCCAAGCAGGCCAAGCTGGGGGACGGCTGGCGAGTGGAAGAGTACCCGAAAACCCGCAGTCTGGAAGAGCGGATTGTGCAAAAACTGCTGGGCGCGAAGGCTGCCCCTTCCGGGGTGCGGCTCGACCCGCTCACGGCTGAGTGGGACAAACTCAAACAGCAGCTGGCCATTCTCGGGCCCCTGAACGACCGCTGGGGCATCTACGCCCGCTTGCCCTACAATTTCCGAATTGAGTGAGCTTCAAGAAATCTAGAAACCGGGTTTCTTCTCAGAAACCCGGTTTCTGGCCAAGGAAAGCTGGCCCCCACTCAGGCTTAACCATTACTTTATAAACACGATCCAATGCGGTTGACTTGATAAGCGCACCGCCGATTTCCTTGCATGATATGCTCTACCCGCTCCACATTAACTGCTGTCCCCAGCACGGTTTTAAACACCTCCAGCTCGCACCGGCACAGCAGCTGGCAGGTGCGGGCAGCTGCATGAATTGGACAGTGGTTTTCCACCAGCAGCTGGCTGCCATCGGGCTGTGCGATGACTTCTGCCATGTAGCCTTCTTGGCTGCGAAACTGCGCCAGTGCGGCTACGGCATTTTGCCAGTCGCCGCCACCGGCAATTTCCGCTAACCCCAACTGGTAGTTTTGCACCTGCCGGCTGCTGCGCTCGCAGAGCAGTTTTTCCAGCCCCGCTGCGCCAAACACGGTTTCGACGCTGCGCAGCAAGTCAGCCGTCAAGTCTGCGTGGCTGTCGGGAAAGAAATGTCGAGAACCTTCGGTTAGCTGCCACAGTTTAATCGGTCGCCCCTTTGTCCGCTGCTGTTCTTTATAGGTTACCCACTGTTGGGCTTGCAGCCCTTGTAAGTGCTGCCGCACCGCCATCGGAGACAGCTGCAATTGCTTGGCTAGGGCGGCGGCACTCTGGCAGCCGTGTATTTTTAATAGGTACAGAATTTGGTTTTTGGTTTTTTGTTTATCCCCCATAGTTAAAAAAAGTTTAATAAACTTCTCTTTCAGAGTAGCTTGCTATAGCGGTTTTCAGTTCGATGAAGTAGGTGCCAGAAACCCGGTTTCTTTAAGAAACCGGGTTTCTCAGTACCTCACTCAGATGAAAACCGCGCTCCCGCTGTTTGGCTTTTAATTTGCTTATCTATTGGCAGGAAACAGAGCCGGCTTGCTTGGCGTTAACAGCATGTAGGGGCGGGTCAGAGTGCCCGCCCCCCGAACGAGAAACCGGGTTTATAGCGCGAGAAACCCGGTTTCTTTAAGAACGGGGGCCCGGGCGGCCAGGGGGGGCTGGGCGGCCACTATGCAGCCGCCCCTACTGGGCCCGGGCGGCCACGGGGGGGCTGGGCGGCCACGGGGGGGCCGCCCCTACTGGGCCCAGGCGATTTTTAAATAAATGAAATAAACGTAAAATTGAGAGGCCAGCATTTTTAAGAAATTAGGTTTCTCACCGGCTGGTTTCCACAAGCCAAATTATGTCCACCGGCTTGCTGCCGGTATGAACAGGTCGGAACTTTGCAAAAGTTTAAATAAGTTTATCAGTAGAAATACGCGGGGAGCTGTGAAATCTTAACCTTGACGTGAAGTAATAAGTCAGCATAATATGGGATTAATAAAAGCAGCCCGGCAACGAGAAAAGGTGTCGGCTCTGCCGACAAATCCTTCCAGCTGCCATGCTGGGAACGAGAAATCTGCGTAGGGGCGGGGCAAGCCCAAGATATCTGCCACCGGCAAATAGCGCCGACTTTCCCCGCCCTTGCAAGCAACCCCCCCTAGGCAAGCGCGATGTATATGCAACACGGTGCTTACCCATTCCCCACGGCTTGCAGTATTTTATTATTGTGTTTGGCCACAACCGGCCCCCTGCAAGCGCAAATTGTCCCCGATGCCACCCTGCCGGTGAATTCTGTCGTGACGCCAAATGGCAGCACCAGTGAGATCTCCGGCGGCACAGCTGTCGGTGGCAACCTCTTTCACAGTTTTAAGGAATTTTCTGTCAAAACCGGCACGACTGCCCACTTCACAAGCGCCCCCGAAATTAGCAACATCTTGACGCGAGTGACGGGGTTGTCAGTTTCCAATATAGATGGTATAATAAGCGCCTCCGGGAAGGCTAATCTATTTCTGATTAACCCGAACGGGATTATTTTTGGCCCCAATGCCCGGTTAAATATTGGCGGTTCGTTTATTGGCAGTACCGCCAGCAGCATTAAACTGTCAGATGGCAGCTTTTACAGCGCTGCACCTAGCGCTGCGCTACCGCTGCTGACTGTCAGTGTGCCGGTGGGGCTGCAGTTTGGGCCAAATCCGGGAGCGATTCGCGTCCTGGGTGCCGGTCACAATCTGAGTGTGGAAACGCCAATCTACTCACCGCTGGTGCGGGGCAATCGGGAGGCGGGGTTGCGGGTGAGTGCCGGTCATACCCTGGCTTTAGTTGGGGGCGATGTTAGCTTGGAGGGGGGCGTGCTGGCAGCACAGTCCGGGCGCATCGAGTTGGGCAGTGTGGGGGAAGGGTTTGTCAGTGCGGCTTCAGGAGAGGCTTTCGACTATTCTGGCGCGGGAAGCTTCCGGGATATTCGGCTGTCTCGACAGGCGCTAGTCGATGCCAGCGGCACCGGTGGCGGAGGTATCTCTGTGCGGGGACGGCAAGTCGAGGTAGGGGATGGCTCAATAATTTTAATGCAAAACTTTGGGGAGCGGCTGTCGGGGAGGCTGAGCGTTCAGGCTGCAGAGTCTGTCCAACTTAGTGGGACTACCCCAGATGGCAGGATTCCTGGGGGCTTGTACAGTGAAACTTTAGGCGCGGGAAGCGGGGGGGAAATTGCGGTTTCAACAAGGCAGCTGGTTATTGAAAATGGGGCAGCAATAGCCAGTAAAACTTTCAGTGCTGGGGCGGGGGGAAATATAACTGTAAACGCTTCAGATTCGGCGGAAGTGATGAACTTTTCCCGGGTGAATCCTGTAAATGTCAGTTTCACTGGTGCCTTCGCGTTCTTCTCTGGAAATGCTGGAGATATCGCCGTGTCAGCAAGGCGGCTGACTGTGAAAGATGGCGGGAGCGTGATATCTGCCACCTTTGGAAGAGGAGATGGAGGAGATGTGAGTGTGAGTGCGGCGGAATCTGTAGAACTGGTGGGAGTAGTGCCTGGTGTTTTTTCGCCCAGCCTTTTAAGTGCGGCAACGATTGGTGCTGGGAATGCCGGCAGCTTGAGAGTTAGCACCGGCTCTCTGGCGATCCGGGATGGGGGAAGGTTGGATGCTTCCACAGTGGGGGCGGGCAATGCCGGCAGCGTTACGGTTAACGCCACGGAGTCAGTCGAGATTCGCGGCACAGTTCCTGGATCTGTAAGTCCGAGTTTGGTGATTTCTTCTGCCAATCTTGTAGATGCAATTTTACAGCAGGCATACGGACTGCCGCCCGTGCCTTCTGGAACCTCTGGAGACATAACGATTAACACTCCTCGCCTGACGGTGAGCGATGGCGCTCAAGTGACTGTCAGGAATGATGGCAGAGGGGATGCCGGCACGCTGGCTGTAAGATCCGGCTCTATTTTTCTAGACAATAAAAGTGGTCTGACAGCGGCAACCGAATCCGGTGAAGGGGGGAATATTAACCTGCAAGTGCGCGACTTATTGCTGCTCAGAAATAACAGCCAAATCTCGGCTACTGCCGGCGGCACCGGCAATGGGGGCAACTTGACGATTGACGCCCCGGTGATAGCGGCGCTGGAAAATAGCGATATCAGCGCTAATGCTTTTCAAGGTGCCGGTGGCAATATCCAAATCAGCACCTCTGGCATCTTTGGCAGCGAGTATCGGGTTGCGCCCACCGCAAACAGTGACATTACTGCCAGTTCGCAATTTGGGGTTTCTGGTACGGTGACAATCTCCAACCCAGAGGCAGATCCGAGTTCGGGATTGGTGGAATTGCCGGCAAACTTAACCGATCCCGCAGGGGAAATTGTTACCGGCTGTGCGGCGGATAGGGGGAACAGATTTGCGGTTAGCGGGCGGGGCGGTTTGCCGGAAGATCCCAGCCAAACACTGAGAGGCGCGACGCTTTGGTCGGATTTGCGCCCTGTGCGTACAAGCTCTGCTTCTGTTGTAGAACGCCGAATCTTGTCTTATTCTGGGGAGAATTCCCAATCGCCAATTGTAGAGGCTACTGGTTGGGTGATTGATGAGAAAGGTAGGGTGCGGCTGGTGGCGAACTCTCCTGATGTTACTCTGCAAGAAGGGTGGCAAAAAGCTGGGAGATGCGGGGGTAGTTAAACCGCGCCCGACGCGCCTGTTCGCCAAGGGAAGAGAGAGGATTGTATTTAAGATTGTTATATGGCAAAAATGCGAGGGTTGAGTAAATCTTTCTGGGCGAGGGTTTGGTTGGGAGTGCTGGCTCTGTTTCTGGTGACAGGGGTGATTCCATCCGCCGCGCAGCACCCTCCCAGTGTGCCGGTGGCGCAGGGCGCAGAAGACAGTGCCGGCAGTTTGCTTGATATTGGGCGAAATCTTTACGAGGCGGGAAGATTTTCTGAGGCGGCTGAGGTTTGGAAACAGGCGGCTGCAAGTTTTGATATAATGGGGGATGAGACGGGTTATGCTTGGAGTTTGAGTTATCTGTCGCTGGCTTATCAAAATTTGGGTAAATGGGAAGAGGCGCGGAGTGCGATTGGTAAATCCTTGAATATTTTGCAGCGCACCGGCGAGAAGGGGGATGCGGCGATTCTGGCGCAAGCGCTGAACGCTCAGGGAAATCTCCGATTCGCAGCGGGAGAAACTGAAGCTGCTCTCAATAGTTGGGTGTTGGCGGAAAAAGCCTATGCTGCTGCAAAAGATGAAGTTGGAGTGCTGGGGAGCCAGATTAATCAAGCGCAAGCTTTGCAAACTTTGGGGCTGTACCGGCGCTCGCAGGCGATTTTATCTGCTGCAAATTCGCGAGTTGCCGGTCAGCCGGATTCTCTGCTGAAAGTGTACGCATTGCGAAGTCTGGGAGTTGCTTTGCAAATGACGGGTTCTTTGCGGCAATCTCAGGAAGTTTTAACGCAAAGTCTGGAGATAGCGAAACGTGCGGGTTCTGCTGATGACAGGAGCGATATTCTTTTCAGTTTGGGGAATACGGCAAGAGATTTGCAACAGAATGAGGCGGCGCTGGATTATTACCAGCAGGCGGCTGCTACTGCAACCAGCCGGCGCGTTCGACTGGAAGCGCTGCTCAATCAACTCAGCCTTTATGTTAAAATAGGGGTTCGGCAGCATGCGCTGGCTTTGCTGCCGCAAATAGAAGCGGAAATCGCGGGTTTTCCACACAGCAGGATATCTGTTTATGCGGCTGTTAATTTTGCTGTTACCCTGAAGAAGTTAGCAGTTTGTAGTGATGGCTTCAGCCCTCAAATCGGCGAATTTACTGAATTTGATACTGCCAAATGTTCGGGCGTTGAAAAAGATTATCTCTATGAAAAGGCGGCGCGAGTTTTGGCGGGAGGGCTGCTGCAAGCGCAAAAGCTGGAGGATTTGCGAGCGGAAGCAATAGTTCTGACTGAGTTAGGTTCGCTGTACGAAAAGACGCAGCAGCAAGCGCATTCTTTAGCGCTGACGCAAAAGGCGCTGGCGATCGCGCAAGGGCTGAGCGCTTCGGATATCGCCTCTGGGGCGGCGTGGCAAATGGGTCGGCTTCTCAAACAGCAGGGAGATATGAATGGGGCAATCGCAGCTTATCGCTCTGCAGTTAGCGCTCTCCAGTCTTTGCGCAGTGATTTGGTGGCTGTAAATCCGGAATTGCAGTTTAATTTTCGGGAGAGTGTCGAGCCGGTGTATCGCGATCTGGTGGGTTTGCTGCTGCAATCGGAAACTCCCAGTCAAAATAATCTCAAGCAAAGTCTGGAGGTGATTGAATCGCTGCAAGTTGCGGAATTGGACAATTTTTTTCGAGAGGCGTGTTTGGATACTGCCAAGCGCAAGCCGGTTGACCAAATTGACGCGGCTGCTGCGGTAATTTATCCGATTATTTTGCCCGATCGCTTAGAGGTGATTGTGTCGCTGTCTGGGCAGCGGCTGCGCAATTACAAAGCGGCTGTGCCGCAAGAGATGCTGGAGAAAATTGTCAGCCAAATGCGACAGTCTTTGAATCCAGCTTTTTCAAATCAGGAGCGTTTGAAGCTTTCCCGGCAGGTGTATGGCTGGCTGGTGGAGCCGGCGGAATCCGAGTTGCGGTCGGCCCACATTAAAACGCTGGTTTTTGTGCTAGACGGTTCCTTGAGAAATCTGCCAATGGCTGCTTTGCATGATGGCCAACAGTATCTCGTGGAAAAATATAGCCTAGCTCTCTCACAAGGGTGGCAGCTTTTGGAGCCGCGCTCTATCAAACCCGGAGAGCTGAAAGCGATAACGGCTGGACTTTCGCAAGCGGTGCAGGGTTTCAGAGCTTTGCCTGGGGTGGAGTCGGAAGTGGCTCAGATTTCGTCTGAAGTGTCAGCGAAAGTGCTTTTGAATCAGGAGTTTACCGACACCAACCTGAAAAACCAGATCGGCTCAACGCTTTTCCCGGTGCTTCACCTGGCAACCCACGGACAGTTCAGCAGCAACGCTGAGGAAACTTTTATTCTGACGTGGAACGGGCGCATTAATGTGAGAGAATTAGATCAGCTGCTGCGAGCGCGAAACCAATCCTCAGCAAATCCGGTTGAATTGCTGGTGCTCAGTGCCTGCCAAACTGCCAAAGGGGACAGCCGAGCTGCCCTGGGGCTGGCGGGAGTGGCGGTGCGCAGTGGGGCGCGAAGCACGCTGGCTACCCTGTGGGCGGTGCGCGACCGGTCTACTGCCGACTTTATGGCTGAGTTTTACAAGCAGCTCAGCCAACCGGGCACTAGCAGAGCGGAAGCAGTCCGTCAAGCTATGCTGGCGCTTTTGAAGCAGCCGCAGTACGCGCATCCCTTTTACTGGGCACCGTTTTTGCTGGTGGGAAATTGGATGTAGTTGCGGGCTGTGTTTTTCTGGGGAGTTGTGGGGTGCTGCAGACAAAGCTTCTGCGTTTGTTGTTGGGTGCGGCGACGCTAGCTTTTTTGAGAATTTACCGTTCCTTTTGGGAACTATATCTGTAGATAGATGCGCAAAAAGGCTACTTTATGAATAGCAACAAGTTGTCATTGCGAAGCGCTCTGTTTTGGCTGGTTTTCTGCCTGGGGGTGACGCTGCTCCCGAAGTGGCCAGCACAGGCGGTGACATTTGAGCCGCCGGCGGGCGACGGGCCCAAACAATCGACGGGCGGGGCGTCGCGGGACGGAGGGCAGTGCTTCAGTCAGGCAAAGACAAGTGCGGCGGTGACGCCGCTGACGCCGGACACTCACTATGGCCTGACGTTGGCCGAGCGCCCGACGTTCTTTGTGTACCTCCCGGAAACGGGAGCTAAGCAGATGTTTTTCTCGGTTCAAGATCAAGACGGGAAGCAGGCTTACCAGACCACTTTACCCCTGCCTGACAGGCCAGGGGTGATCGGGGTGAAACTCCCGGATTCCGCACCGGCGCTGGAAGTGGGGAAGAATTACAAGTGGTCTTTGGTGATGGTTTGCGGCAGCGATCTCGAGCCGGACAGTCCGGGGGTAGAGGGATGGGTTCGCCGAGTCGCGCCGTCTGGCACCTTTAAGAGTGAGAAACAGCTGGAAGCCTCACTGGAGTCGGCATCCGAGCTGGCCAAGGCTGGCATTTGGTACGACGCCCTGTCGGCACTGGCCCAGTTAAGGCAGGCGCAACCGGAAAATCCGGCCCTGATAGCTCACTGGAAAGAACTGCTGGAGTCGGTGAAACTGGACGCCATCGCCACAGAGCCGGTGATCAAATAGCAAGAGCGTCATGTTGCCCAATCTGAAAAAGCTTGTTTGGCGGTGGCGGTTTGTCCTGGCGGTGGCTCCGGCGGTGGCGGTTTCGGTCATGGTTGGGGGGATGGCAGGACTGTTCCAGCAGCTGGAGTGGGCAACTCTGGATCAATTTTTTCGCCTGCGACCGGCTGAACCGACTGACGAGCGCGTTCTGATTGTTAAAATTGATGAGTCAGACATCACAAAAGTGGGCGAATGGCCAATTCCTGATACTGTGTTAGCTGAGTTAATTAAAAAACTGAAAGCCCAACAGCCAGCGGCCATTGGCCTGGATATTTATCGGGACATGCCGGTGGGACCAGGACATCAGGAATTAGTGGGGGTGATGAAGTCGGCACCTGACTTGATTGGGGTAAAGAAAGTGGCGGGAGAAAAGGTTGCCCCACCCCCTGCTTTATCTAAACTCAATCGAGTGGCGCTCGCTGATTTGGTGCTGGATGCAGATGGCAAGGTGCGGCGCTGCGTGATGTCGGCGACAGATGGCTCTGGTAAAATTACACTGGGCTTGGGGGCTCGCTTGAGCTTGATGTATTTGGAAAGCAAGGGCGTCACCCTCAAGAAGCTCGATGCCAAAAGAAAGATTTTGGGGTTGGGAAAGGCGGTATTTGTTCCCCTGACTGGAAAGGAGTGGGGTTATAAAAATGCAGATGTTGGGGGCTACCAGATTTTATTGAACTATCGCGGCACTGAGGGGCGCTTCCATACGGTTTCCATGAGTGAGGTGCTGTCTAATCGGGTTTCGCCGCAGTGGGTCAGGGGTCGCATCGTTTTGATTGGTTCAGCAGCAGAGAGTATCAACGACTTGTTTCACACGCCCTACAATGGCAGTCTCATGGCTGCTCCAGAACTGATGGCCGGTGTGGTGATTCACGCCAATACAATCAGCCAGATTTTGAGTGCGGCGCTGGATGGAAGACCGCTGATTCGAGTCTGGCCACAGCTGGGAGAGTGGCTGTGGGTTTTGTGCTGGTCTTTGATTGGCTCTTGGATCGCTTGCGCGTTTCCAGAGTCGAAATTTTTGAGAAAGAAGGCAACATCTCAGGGGACAGTTTTTGCCGCAGCTGTGGCAGCATGCACTCTCACCGGTGCCGGCTATCTGGCTTTTCTGGGAGGCTGGTGGATTCCAGTAATTTCCCCGTTACTGGCGCTTGTTGCGTCTGCTATTGTGGTAACAAACGCCTACAACCAGTGGCAGTTAGAGCAAGCCAATGAGCAACTG
>JALOOK010000133.1 GCA_025454445.1 Oscillatoria sp. Prado101
AAGGTCGGACTGCTGGCCCGCTGTGATGGCTGCAGCAGGAGTCACTGTCATCGCTGCTGTTACCAGAGATATTCCAATTGCCACACCGAGAGATTTGAGTCTTTGCATAACTGCCTCTCTTACTCGCTCACTTAAAACTTGAATGAGTACCCGACACCCAGCACAAACCGGGCACCGTCTCCTGCCCCGGCAACGTCGCGGAGGGCGGGAGTAATCACCAGGGGAACTTTTTTGAACGGCACAATCGAAGCACCCAGCGTTAAGTCCTGTCCTGTCCATTCGGCAATTAAACTGACAGGTTCAACGGCCCGGACGGCCACACTGCCAAACAGGTTGACCGCGCTCCTGTCATTGGCGATGTCTTCTTCTGATCGGAACTGGCCATTGCCTAAACCGGCGGTGACAGCGACGCGACTGAAGGGCGATTTGATATCTTCTCGCAGCGGGAAAACTTTGGTAGCGGCTGCGTAAAGGGAGTGTTCAAAGTCGTTGTCGCCTATATTTAAAATCCCGTTCCAGCCGGCGGCTACAGAGAGATCGTCACCAAGACGCCGGTGCGCTTTGAGGTTAAATCCGCCCCGCCCAAATTCGGTATTGTCTCCTGTAAGGCTGGCGAATGTGTAAGAAAGCTCCACACCCACCGATTTGCGGGCGTCGCCCAAGCCGACTCCGGCAACTAAAGCGCCATCGGGCTCGCTGTCGGTGTACCGAACTCGGGACACATAGCTGGCTCCGATATAGCCGGTGTTGTGATCAGCGCCAAATCCCGCTGGGTTGGTGATGGTCATGGACGGTGAGGCT
The DNA here is from genome assembly GCA_025454445.1 of Oscillatoria sp. Prado101. GTDB lineage: Bacteria > Cyanobacteriota > Cyanobacteriia > Cyanobacteriales > Oscillatoriaceae > Oscillatoria. The sequence continues at coordinate 802 of JALOOK010000133.1, forward strand.
CGATAGGTGTTGTCTAAATCGCCGATTTTGTCTTCGACGCCGCGCAGCCGGTTGCGCAGGTCTTGAACTTCTTGTCGGGAGGGTGTGGCTGGTTTGGGGGCTGCCGGCTGGTTTTGAGTGGGCTGAGCAGGCTGGACTGCAGGGGGTGGGGGAGGGACTGCTGGCAGCTGGCTTAGAGGGTTCTGCCCCAAAGCGATTGGATTTTGGGCGAGAGTGCTGGAAGCCGGTGGGAGAACAGGGGCACCGGCAGTAGTGGCCATTCCAACCGGCTGTTGCGGCAGCGGCTTGAGTAATTGGGCGCTGCTGCCCTGTGCCGGCTCTGGCATCACTGGCGTGGCAGTTTCCGCTGCCGCCGGCACCCTCGGCTGGACAATAAAGGCTGGGGGAAGGACGCTGTCGCGTCCCGCTAGCGCTGACGCGCCGCTAACGCTATCGCCTGGATCGGGCGCGACTGCCGTCGGAGTCAGGAAATCCGCCGCTGGTGACTGGGCGCTGTGAGAGCCTGAGTAAACATCCGCCGCCTGGGGTCTTGCTGTTACAAGAGTGCGGCTGGGGTCGGGATCGACTGGAAGCGCCACATACTTCAGGGGGTCTTGATAATTGCCAGTTTCAGTGCTAAGGTGCGTTTCGTAGGCTGGTGCCTGCATTTGTGCGGCCCCATCGATTGCCGGTGGGGCGAACGACACAAGGAATGCGGGTGTGGCCGGAGAAAGGGGCTGGACTATAAAGCTGTCAGCCTCTGGTGCCGGTGCGGGAAATGGGGAATTTGGACTGGCGCTCACCGGGGCGGTTAACCCTTGGGCAGCGATGGCCGTAACGGCACAAATTGCAGCTGCATTTGCGACACGCATAAAATCTAAAATTTGTCAATATCCAAGTGCCAAACCATGCTTCGCTGCTGCTGCTTGTCCGTCAGGATACAATTAGCCTTTAGCAAGTCTTAAAAAATTCCACGATCATCTCAGCCACCCGGTTGATAAAACTCAGAAACATGAGTTATTAGCGCAATTGATAAGACTGCACGCCAGGGGAGAATAAAAAAGATTGAAGACGCAAAATTTCAAGTCAACTAAAAATCAGGAACTTTTCTTGCCACCGGCAGTCTACATTGTGGGTGCCGGCCCGGGCGATCCAGATTTGCTGACGGTTAAGGCTCAGAAAATCCTGGAGCGGGCTGATGTGATTTTCTTTGCTGATTCGCTGGTTCCGGAACAGATTTTGCAGGGGGTTCGTCCGGATGCGGAAATTATTAGGACGGCTGATAAAACCCTCGAAGAGATTCTGCCGGTGATCGTGGAACGGGTGCGAGGGAACTTGTCTGTGGTGCGGCTGCACTCTGGGGACCCCAGTCTCTACGGGGCGGTGCACGAGCAAATGCAAGCGCTGGGGGAAGCGGGGATTCCGTTTGAGGTGATACCGGGGATTAGTGCGTTTCAGGCGGCGGCTGCTAAGCTGAAAGTTGAGCTGACTGTTCCGGGTGTGGTGCAGACGATTATCCTGACGCGGATTGCGGGTCGCACCGGCGTCCCGGATACGGAAGAATTGGCCAGTCTGGCGGCGCACCGGGCGAGTTTGTGTCTGTACCTGAGCGCCCGTCATGTGGCAGAGGCGCAGGAGAAGCTGATGCAGCACTACCCGCCTGAGATGCCTGTGGCCATTTGCTACCGGCTGGGCTGGCCTGATGAGAAAATTTGGCTGGTTCCCCTGCAGGAAATGGCGGCGAAAACGAAGCTGGAAAAGCTGGTTCGGACAACGCTTTACACGATCAGCCCCGCACTGGGGGAGGTGTCGGCGCGTTCCCGTCTCTACCATCCGGAACACTATCACCTTTTCCGTCCGCTTTCCTGCGAGAACTGATAAACTATTCCCATCTGCATTAACTCAAGTTTGTTTATAGCAGATTGCTACTGAGTGAGGTACAGATATTGATCCCCCCCTTGCCCCCCCTAAAAAAGGGGGGGAGAAGCTAGCCCCCTTTTTTAGAGGGGTTGGGGGTATCGAAGCGTACTCCACGCAAATGAAAAGTGCTTTAGATTCACAGGAATAGGAAAATGATCCAGATGACATGCCCGAAGTGCGCGGGTAATTTAGAAGCTGTTCTGTACGCCAATATGGAAGTAGACCGCTGCGGTAACTGCAAAGGTATCTGGTTTGATTCCCTGGTGGCTCAGACGCTCAAGAAAATTGATGGTTCTGAGAGTTTGGACATTGGCGATCCCAAAATAGGCAGTAAGTACAATGAAATGGGGGATATCAGCTGTCCGAATTGTCACACGAAAATGACTAAAATGGTTGACCTAAACCAGCCTCACATTTGGTACGAGAAATGCCCGGTATGCTATGGCATCTGGTTTGATGCCGGTGAGTTTAAGGATTATAAGGAAGAAGACATCACGGATATTTTCAAGGATATCTTTAGCAAAGATCGACGCTGAGGAGTGCGGGTTTAAATGGCTGTATCTAGCGTGTTGCTGATTGACTGAGGTGGCAATCTGATTGTCTGTGAAACCTCTGTACCTGACCAGAAACCGGGTAACTTCGGCGAAACCCGGTTTCTAAGCTTTCTAAGCGCTCACAGCTCAAGGTTGCCATGTCAAAGGAATTGGTGTACACTGAGCGGTGTAGTGTCGGAGTGCAAACTCGTGCTGGACGAACAAGCGAAAAAAACCTTACTGCGCAAGATTCCCCACGGAATCTATATCTGTGGCGTTAAGGATGGAGAAGATGTTAATGGCTTTACGGCTAGCTGGATAATGCAGGCTTCCTTTAAGCCGCCTTTGGTTGTGAATTGCGTGAAGCAGGACAGCAGATCCCACGCGATGATTAAGGCGAGTGGGGTTTTCGCTCTCAGCTTCTTGGAAGCGGGACAAAAGGAGCTGGCGAAGAAATTCTTTCAGCCGCAGCGCTGCGTGGGGGATAAGTTTGGGGATGTCCAATTCTATCGGGGAGAGGAAACCGGCTGTCCGATTATCTCGGACTCCCTGGGCTATGTGGAGTGCAAGGTGGTTGGCTCGGTTGAGCATGGCGATCACACTGTTTATGTGGGTGAGGTGATTGCTGCCGGTGTCCACCGGGAGGGCGATCCCCTGTTGCTGGAAAGCACCGGCTGGAATTACGGCGGCTGATCTCCGGAGGAGCCGGTGGCTAGTGGCTGGCAAAGTTTAGGTTTTAGAAACTGGGTTTCTTGCAGACTATCTAGGATTAATCTATGCCTCTGATCAAAGTTCAAACCTCTGTCTCCGCCCCAGAGAAATCTGCTGTTGAGGGGCTGCTGAAAAGTCTTTCGGCTAAGTTGGCCCAGCATTTGGGGAAGCCGGAGTCCTATGTGATGACGGCTTTTGAGGCGGGGTTGGCGATGACTTTTGCCGGCACGACTGAGCCGGTGTGCTATATCGAAATTAAGAGTATTGGCAGCATGACTCCGCCGCAAACGAAGGCGATGAGTCAGGATTTTTGCCAGGAAATTAAGCAGGCGCTGGGGGTATCTCCCAATCGCGTCTATATCGAGTTTGCGGATGCCAAGGGTTCGATGTGGGGCTGGAATGGCTCAACTTTCGGTTGAGTGGGGCTAAGCTGTTAGTCTTTTAATCTGCATGCCCCTTGAAAGGAGGCAGAGCCTAAGCGAGCGGCGTTCCCAGCTGCCATGCTGGGAACGAGGGAAAGGAGGGTACGAGGGAAACGAGGGAAACAAGCGAAAACCCGGTTTCTTCTGTTTATTGTGGCTAGGTATTTCTCTTGGTCTGGTAAACTAGAACTGGCCGGTCAATTCCTTTGAAACGGTGCTCTCCCATCGGTTGAAAGCCTTGCGGCGTTTGCAGCAACTGATAGGTTATTTCGCTGACCACGCACTCCCCGGGTGGACAGATTCCTTCCATGCGGGAAGCGAGATTAACCGTCGCGCCCAAGACGGTGTAGTCCACCCGCTGAGAGCTGCCGACATCTCCAATTACGGCTTTGCCACTATTGATGGCAATCCGCAATTGCAGGGGTTCGCGCAAGGCGCAACTGGCGTTGAGTCTTTGGAGCCGGTCGAGCATTCCTTTGGCGGCTGCGACGGCACGTTCGGCGTGATCCGGCTGCGATTCAGGAGCGCCAAAAAATGCCATGATGCAGTCGCCAATAAATTTATCGAGCGTGCCGCCTTGGGCAAAAACTTCGTAGAGCATTTCCTCGAATAAATCATTGAGCAATTCGGCAATCTCTGACGGTGTGAGCCGTTCGGAAAGCGCGGTAAAGCCCACGATATCGGCAAACAGGATGCTGATTTCGCCTTCTACAGGAGACAGACGACCGTTTTCTAAGGCTCCTGCGGCGATTAGCTGCTGCACAACGCCTGGAGAGTGATACCGCTCTAGGTTATGGCGGATGGTTTCTTCGTGTCTGAGTTTGCGCGACAGCAGCCAGCGCTGCACGCTGGAAGCGACAATGTTGGCTAAAGCAGAAAAAAAGCTTAAATCTTTTTCTGCTTTCTGGGCGGAATCGTTGCTGTAAAGTTGGCCGTCGGCATAAAGTACGCCGGCAACTTTATTTTCATCCCACAGAGGGACAACCATCGCGCTGTGAATGCCTTTGAATACAATGCTCTCTTCCCCATAAAACCGATCGTCTGTTTGGGCGTCAGCTGTTTGAATGGCCACTTTTTCGGAAAAGACTTTTTGGCAGATGCTGCGGCTAATCCAACTCCCATCAGCGGCGAGATTCTTCTGTTGCGAGACATCTCTGGCGGCGGCGTTGAGCAGTTCAAGTTTGCCTGTGCCGCTGATGTCAATTAACAGGGCTAAGCGGTCGATACAGTTGAGTTCGCGGAAAACGACTTTCTGGACTTGGGAGAAAATCGCTTCTATCGATTCAGCAGAGTTCAGACCTTTAGCGATATCTACGAGGTCTTTGAGGCGGGCAATTGTTTTTTCCTGGTTGCTCGCCCCATCCCCCTGTTCGCCAGCTTGTATCCACTGCTGTTGCAGCTCTTTGGCATTGCGGAGGATGGTTATTTCCGGGACGAAGTTGGGATTTTCCGGTGGGATATCGCTGGAAAAGGTAGTGGGCCAATCCGTCTGGATTTCTGAACGGCTGGAGAAAATAACATTCAGCTCAATATTCCCCAGCTGAACAACGTCGCCGTGATTCAGCTTTTGAGGGAAGGTGAGCAGGCGATCGTTGAGCAGCGTACCGTTTTTGCTGCCCATATCCTCAACTGTCCACTCTCCGTCAGCTGTTTTCACAAAGCGGGCGTGACACCGGGAAATCGCCGCCAGTGGCAACTGTAAATTGCATGCCGGCGAGCGCCCTATTTTAAATTCATCCCGATCCACCGTAACTGTTCTTTCTGTCTTTCCCTCAATTTGCAGGCGCAGCTTGAGTTCTGCCATTACTCCCAAACCTCCTTACTTAAACCCCGGCGAACAAGGCGTGTGAGAACTCCAGTAGCACTCGACAGGCAAAATTTTCCCCCCGATTATTGCTGTGGAGTTCTGCCGGCAATTCCTGCGACTATATTAACCTTGAGTAAAATCCTTGAGTTGCTGGTAAACAGTATCAACTCTAAGGCTAACGCACCCCATACTCTCGCGTCTGACCATGACTGTACAGTTGCCGCGCTGTTCGCTCCTTGTCTCTTTAATAGCACAGGTGAGCGTCTGCTCGCACCCCGGCGGTGCTGGCAGGCACTGTTGCCTCTAATCCACGGGGGATTGTCGGGGGGTATGCTGGTGCTATCCGGTGCTATCTCAACAAATCTGCCAAACCATCTGCCACGTCCGGGCTGTGCCGGTACGTCTTAGCACTTTCCTCAAACAGGGATATTTTGAGGGCGTTTTTTATCTTACACTATTTATAGGTTTCTGGCAATAGCTGATTTTAGGACAGCGAGACGCCTGTCCTAGGTCTGGGAGAGGAACTGGACAGGGGAGACGCCTGTCCAGGGTCTGGGAGAGGAACTGGACAGGGGAGACGCCTGTCCTAGGTCTGGGAGAGGGACTGGCTGGAGTGCGGAATGTGGCTTAATTCAGGGCAGCCCTATATATTTTGGATTTTGCGTGTCCGGATTTTGGATTGTAAAAGGCTACATGAAAGCATTTTCAGCCCTGAAAAAATTATCTGTTTGAACTGACTCAGTTAGCGGCGCTTTGGGCGGGCGCTGGGCGGCGCGGGCTGCAAAAGTCTCGGAACGAGCAGTCTGCGACAGGTAAATAGGATGCAGCCTTGTAATCCTTGGCGGGTGAGTGCGATAATACAAAAGGTTAGGTTGACGGTCAAATTATGAACTTTCTCTATGGATTGCCGGCAGCGCTGATAGGTGCGGCGGCGACAGTTGCCCTGGTGCAGCCTCAAATGGCTGTGGCGCTAGAGGCATCGGAGGTTGCAGCTAAAGCTAAAGCGTTTACGGTGCGCATCGATGGGCCAGAAACCGGTTCTGGGGTAATTTTTGAGCGCAATGGCAATACTTACTCTGTGCTCACCAACCGGCACGTCATCTATACAGAGGGGGATTACCAAATCACAGCGCCCGATGGCAAGAAATATCTGGTTCCCTACAGCCAAGTCAGATATCTGGCAGATGTGGATGTGGGGGTGCTGCAGTTTGCCAGTGACGAAAGCTACCCGACAGCGCCACTGGGAAATTCTGCGGAACTGGCGCAAGGGAAGGCGGTTTATGTGGCCGGTTGGGCTGACCCTATCCCCGGTATTCCTGAACCCACCTATCAATTCTTGGTTGCTGGTATTACCAGTATAGCGGAAAAGGCAGAAAAAGGCTATACTCTAGTTCACGACAATCCGGCTACTCCGGGAATTACCGGTGGGCCTCTGCTGGACGCTAACGCTCGCGTGGTAGGGATTAACGGGCGTTTCACTGCGGAGGCGAACACGGGAAAAGTGTCTGGCTTGGGGATTACGCTGCCAACTTTTTTTGCGGATAAAATTAATTGGTTGCTGCCTGGTAATATTGTGCCTGTGGAGGATTTTGTCAGTGTGGGGCAGCAATTGGCTAAGGCGGGCAAGTACCGGGAAGCTGTCGCTGAGTACAGCAAAGCTTTGGAGAGCAATCCCAATAATTTTGAGGCGTTTTACCGGCGGGCTGAGGCTTACTTACAGATAGAGAATTACCAGGCTGCGATTGGGGATTTTAGCCAGGTTCTGCGGCTGAATCCCAACAGTGCGGCTGTGTACTTTTACCGGGGTTTCGCCCGCGCCCAGATCAAAGACTATCAGGAAGCGATCTCGGATTATAATGAAGCGATTCGCCTCAATCCTAACGATGCCGGTGTTTACAACAGCCGCGGGCTGGCTCGCTCGGATTTGAATGACTACCAAGCGGCGATATCCGATTACAAGGAAGCGATTCGCCTCAATTCCAATTTTGCGGAAGCTTACAACAACCGGGGTGCCGCTCGCTTTAACCTGAAAGACTATCAGGCGGCGATATCCGATTACAGTCAGGCGATTCGCCTCAATCCCAACTATGACTACGCCTACAATAACCGGGGTAACGCCCGTTACGAACTGAAAGACTATAAGGGTGCGATCTCGGATTACGATCGAGCGATTCGCCTCAATCCGAACTACGCTTATGCCTACAACAACCGGGGGGTGGCTCGCTTTAACTTGAAAGACTATCAGGGCGCGATATCTGATTACGATCGGGCGATTCGCCTCAATCCCAGCTACGCTTACGCCTATAACAACCGGGGAAATGTCCGCCGCAAGCTGGAACAGTATAAAGAAGCGATAGCCGATTACGATGCAGCGATTCGTCTCAATCCCGATTATGCCGGTGCCTATATCAATCGGGGGAATTCCCACCGGCAGCTGGGAGATAAGCAAAAGGCAATTGAGGATTTCCAGAAAGCTGCTGAACTATTTGAGCGACAGGGAAGGAAAGATTTTTCCCAAAAGGCGCTCGATATGATTCGAGAGTTGCAGCTGTAAATATAGCAGCGATCCTCAATTTATAATCTCGGAATAAATGGGGCTATTGCTATATGGTCTGAAAAAAACTGCGGTATATGCCGCAGTTTTTTCCTCTCAGCAAAACTTAATGAATGCTAAATGTTAGAGAAACGTAAAGTAGTCTGCGTCAAGATTGAGGCTGTCAGCCCCTTGCACAATAGCAATCAGTTCATTCTCCCCGGCACTTGTCTGGAAAATAGCTGTGCCGGGTGCGTTCGCCAGTGGGGAGGTTAACAGTAGATAGTTAGAAGCACTGCCGCGCAGCACCAAGATATCATCGCTGACTTCAAAGTCAACAATCAAAGCGTAATCATTCAAACCGGCACCGACATCATTGGCATCATTGTAGTAGGCTAGACGGCCATCCCCCAACACGAAAATATCGGCACCGAACCCGCCGGTAAGGGTATCAATTTCGCCGATTCCCGGATTGGTTGCAGTGGGATCTGCACCGACGAGGCGATCGTTGCCAAGATCGCCGCTGAGGAAGTCGTTGCCAGCGCCGCCGGTGAATATATCGTTGTCTTTCCCGCCTGCTAGAGTGTCGCTGCCGGTGCCGCCATCAAGAATGTCGTTGCCAATATTGCCGAACAGTAAGTCGTCACCGTCGCCGCCAAAAACAGTATC
>JALOOK010000134.1 GCA_025454445.1 Oscillatoria sp. Prado101
CGCCAAAGTAGCTATACTGTTATGACAGCAGATGGGAGAAGTCACATTGCAACTAGGCTGATCTCTATTCAGTTCGGGGATGCGGATTTAGCTTTGCTGGAGTTTACCAGCAACAGGTCTTATCAAGTCGCTGCCTTGGGCAACTCGAATTCCCTATCGGTTGGCGATCCGGTTTATGCGGCGGGATTCCCCAACAGCGAATCGGTTAACTTGGATGGAGATGTCGGCGACTGGGGGCTGCGAACTTATCGCTTGACACATGGCCGAGTGGGAATGGTGCTGCAGCACTCTCTCGATCGGGGCTACCAGCTGGGTTACACTAATGAAATCGAAGAAGGGATGAGTGGCGGGCCGGTTCTGGATAGCCGGGGTCGATTGATTGGAATTAATGGGCGGCTGAAATATTCGCTTGCCGGTATTGACGCATACACCTTTGCAGATAGAGCTGTGCCATCTCAGGCGCAATTCCAGCAGATGGAAGCTTTGAGTTGGGCGATCCCAATTGCGACTTTTCAGGAAATGGCTGGGCAATGGCTGGGTTTGTGGTGGGAGGAGGAGTAACTGGGTTTCTTGACAGGCGCGGTTGCAGTAAGGTAAAGTTTGGCGATCAGGATGCCGGAGGACATGATATAATGCGGTTGCTGTTCGCTGGCACCTCGCACGCTTGTTGCTCCCCCCTTACCCCCCCTAAAAAAGGGGGGTAAAATCATTAGCACTCTTTTAAGGAGGGTTGGGGGTGGGGTCAAGTGCGGGACTGGTTCGCGAAACAAAAATTGGTTTTGTCATAGACTGGAGTTAATAATAAAATTAGATAGGGAAAAAAAATTGGCAGGGTCATGCTAGAAATCGGCGATCTGTTCAACAACGACTATTATCTCGCTCAAAACCCGGATGTGGCCCAGGCTGTGGCTGCCGGCGCAACCACTGGGCTGAACCACTTCACCCAGTTCGGTCAATTTGAGCGCCGCACCCCCAGCGCTCTATTTGATACGACGTTCTATCTGCGCTCTAACCAAGACGTGGCAAATGCCGTCACGCAAGGCAGGATCTCCGCGGTTCAGCACTTTATCAATTTCGGTCAATTTGAGGGGCGCAACCCCAGTGCCCTGTTTGATACGAGTTTTTATCTGGCAGACAATCCAGATGTGAAAAATGCCGTCAGCAGAAACTTGACGGCGTACCAGCACTTTGTCAATTTCGGTCAATTCGAGAGGCGCGATCCCAACACCCTCTTTGATACGAAATTTTATCTGGCGTATTACCCCGACTTGGAAAATGCTGTCAACCAAAACCTGACCACGGCGTACCAGCACTTCAGCCAGTTTGGTAAATTTGAGCGACGGGACCCGATTGCGGAGTTCAATACGTCCTATTATCTCCAGAATAATCCAGATGTGGCTGCGGCAGTGCAGCGAGACGAAATCACCGGCATAGATCACTTCGAGCTTTACGGTCAGTATGAAGGGCGGAGTCCGAGTGCTGATTTCCCGACTGGCGCTTATTTGCAAGCTAACCCAGATGTGGCGGCTGCGGTGACATCCGGTGCGCTGACTGCGATTAAACACTACATTCAATATGGGGAAAATGAGGGACGCCGGTTTATCGAGGTAGCAGCGGAAGACGATCTGCGCCGCGCGACCAATGCAGGCACCCTTAGCGCTACGCCAACCGTTCAGAATTCGGTTCCCACTACGGCTATCGATAATTCCTTAAAGGAAGTCTACCAGTTCACCCTGTCGGGCACTAGCAACCTTAATATCCAACTTCAAGGGATAAACGAGGCGGATATTGGCATCGAAATCGGTCGGGACATCGGCAAAAATGACCTCATCGAAGGCCGTGATATTTTCTTTAATTCATTGGCTAACTTTGATGCTACGCTAGATCAGGTGAAGCAGTCAGTGCTGCTGCCGGGAACTTACTTTATCCGCATAACGCGGAATAAAGACTTGCCGAATTACACGCTGAGCCTGTCGGCAACACCGGCTACTCTCCCAACACTGACGGAGTTTGACCCCAATTTTGGAAACGGTCTGGTGGATGCGAAAAAGGCAGTTGAGGGGGCGATTCAGAAAGCCAATTCCAGCGCTGCTGCTCTCAGCAATGCGGCTCCTCTGACTCGAACGGATGGAGAAAACTTTGAGGATCTGAACCTGATTAATGTTTCGCCGGTCTGGAATGCCGGCTTTACCGGCGAGGGCGTAAAGGTGGCGGTTATCGATAATGGTGTTGACTACAACCACCTGGATTTAAAGCGCAATATTGTCAGTAACGCCGGCTATGACTTTGCGGATAAGGACAGTAACCCCCTGCCCGGGCCCCGGGATACGGCTAGCAGCAATAACCCCCAAGAGTTCGACGCTAGCGAGCACGGCACCCATGTAGCGGGAATTGTGGCAGCAGCCAGAAATGGGATTGGCTCAACTGGGGTGGCTTATGAGGCGCAGATTTTGCCTCTAAAGGTGCGGGAGAATGCTAAAACTCCCTACGAACTGTCTGCTGGGGCGGTGGCTGACTCAATTAACTATGCTGTCGCTCAAGGGGCTAAGGTGATTAATCTCAGCTTGAGTTTGCCGACTGCTAACGATACAATAACGACTGCGGTTAAAGACGCCGTGTCGAAAGGTGTTGTGGTTGTGGCCGCAGCGGGAAATGAAGGGGGACAAGACACGAAATTTCCGGCATCTTTGGCTGCAGATCCTAACATCCCCGGCGTGATTGCTGTGGGGGCTGTGGATGAGGACAAGCAGCAGGCTGAGTTAAGCAATCTTCCCACACTTAATGGAGAGCCGGCACCGGCGCTGAAATTCGTGGTAGCGCCGGGGGTGGGGGTTTTGTCCACTACGGGGGACAGAGAGTATAAAACCACGAATGGCACCTCTCAGGCGACTCCCCATGTTGCCGGTGTTGTGGCGCTGATGCTGCAGGCGAATCCTAACCTGACGCCGGTGCAAGTTGTGGATATTTTGACTGGGGAAGCGACGACTCTCGTGGGGCTTAGTGACTTCCCCAGACCCGAGACAGCAGTCGCCTAGTCGCCTTGCGAGAAATCGCATTTAGAAACCCGGTTTCTTTAAGAAACCGGGTTTCTGGGACTCATCTTTTCTCTATTTGTAGTAATGGACAGCTCAGCAATGGACAAGGCGTTTCGTTTGTTCTCAAGTATATTGGGACAGGCGAGACGCCTGTCCTACGAGGTATAGCAATATTTACTTAGGTTAGGACAGTGCCACATCTGCGTTCATCTGCTACAGGCTGCGGTTCAATATTTAAAACCGCAGATGAACAGGACGCGGATAGGGGAACAGATGAATGTCCTAATCAATATGGCTACTGCTATATATCCGCAGGGGAGGCAAACGCAAAACCGTCTAATGTCCTAACCAATATGGCTAGTGCTATAACTAGCTAAAACTAGCTAAAACTAAACTTCATCTTTAACCCGTCTTGATTCTCTCCGTAATAACTCTTCAGCAGAGCCACCCTGCAAAATCCGAGCGACTCGTAAAGCGCGATGGCGATATTATTGTCCGCCTCCACCTCCAGGAACACCCTCTGGATATTTTCCCTCCGAAGTTTTTCCAAACATTCTAACAGCAGTTTCTTTCCCAATCCTTGCCCTCGTAATTCAGGCTTAACCGCAAAACTGTACAATCTAGCCACTTCTCCCCGACAGGTTTTTCGCTTCAAGACAATCGCCTCAGCCGCCAGCGTTCCATTCAACCGCATCACATAGATGTCAGCCCGTGTACTTCTCAGCAAATAGGCGATCTGCTTCTTGGAAAAGGCTATCCCATCTCTACTACATTGAGCTTCTAGTGAAACTATATCGCGCTGCTCTTGAAGGAGCGCTTTATCTATTTTACAGTCTAGATCAAGCCCCATTCATCTGCGCCCCTTTTCCGGAATAAAAATTAGCAAAATATTTGGAAATGCGAAACGCCGGACCGTAACTTTCCTTGCTCCAAGCTAAAGAAGGGATTTCGCAGTCGTCCCCAGCATTGCACCATTTGATATCGGCCCAGTACAGGCGGCAAAATTCGCTAAAAATGTATTGAGCTGAACCCGTAAAATTTCTATCCGTTTTCTCAATCAGGACGCTAAATATGTCCGAACCGAGTTTTTCCCCAAAGGTAAAACCTACCACTTGGTCACTGGCATATAACACCATGCCGGTCAGTCCTAAAGCCTCAGCATTCTGCAAAACACGCTTTGTGGCTGCTGTGTCTTGAGAGCGCTTAAAGGCAATTTTTACCGAGTCTTGCACCTGCGGTTGCCAAATGTCCAGCAGTTTCAGGCAATCTTCTGTATGAGCGGGGGTAAACCGCTCAGTGTAAATATTGCTGTATCTCCTCAGGAAAGCGGCGCGACTTTGCCGCTTGGAAGCCAGATCGCCCCCCTTTAAGTCTATGATTCGCTGCGTTTCATAAACATAATCACCGCTGCGAACTGCCAGGTCAAAAAGTCCTAATTTGTCAGCCCATTCTTGGGGGACGTATTCTACATACAAGGCCGGCATGTTAAATTGCTTGAAAAAGAACAAGCATTCTTCCAGCGCCGCTTCCTTGTCTCCAAATCCGACTGGCGGAAACACCATGAAGGGTTCTCCTCCTTGCATGGCAAACACGCACAAGCAATCTCTGACGATTTTCCACCGGGTATCGCACACTTCACCCCACATGAAGAGGTTGGCAAAAGTCGCATCGGATATGGGGGTCTGACTGGCGGACAGAAATAAATCGAAAATCGGCTTATGATCCAGCTCTAATTTTAATAAACCGCTTCCCTCAAAATAGTCTTCATCCTGCTCAGCTGTTGGTTCGGATGTGTCAGTCTTTAGCGATTGGTTTTGCATGGTTTACAGAAAGTCTTTTTTAGCGCGAGTCAGGAAGAAAGAGAGAGGGCGACAATCCACTCTCATTCTTCCACCTTCCACCTTCATCCTTCATCCTTGCTTTTCCGGAAAGGTAAAGATACAGTCGCCCGCTTTCGCTCCTGTAAATGGCCCTTAGCTTACTCCCTGATGCCATCGCACACTCCACGATCGCCGTAGGGTGCGTTACCCAAGGAAACGCACCCTACTTCTTTTATAGCGCTTCCGGTTCCTGACCGGCAACCACCGGCGCTGAAGCGTTCAGCTTCAAGTCCGGGTGATCAGCTTGGATCTGATGCAAGTTCCACTCATTCTTAAACAGCAAAACTGGCCTTCCCCAGCTATCCTTCACCGTCACCGTATTGAACAAACGCCCGACTTTCGCCAGCGCTTCCCAACCGCCGGCCACCCAGCGGGCCACCGAAAAAGGCAGCAGTTCCAGCAGCGTCTCAACACCGTATTCATTCTGCATGCGGAACTGCACCACCTCAAATTGCAGCTGGCCAACTGCTGCCAAAATCGGGTCGCGCTTCGACTCATCAACTGAGTACATAATCTGCACCGCACCCTCTTCCCGCAATTCAGAAACGCCCTTGCGGAATTGCTTGAACTTGGAAGGATTCGGGTTTTTCAGATAGGCAAACAGTTCTGGCGAAAAACAGGGAATGCCTTCATACTCCAGCTTTGGCCCTGTGTAAATCGTGTCGCCAATCGCAAACACTCCCGGATTGTTCAAACCAATCACGTCCCCCGGATACGCTTCCTCAATCGATTCCCGATCTTGAGCGAATAATTTCTGCGGGCGAGACAGTCGCACGCTTTTGCCGGTGCGGGCGTGGTTCACTGTCATGTCTTTTTCAAACTTGCCGGTGCAGACGCGCACGAAAGCGATTCTGTCCCGGTGTTTCGGGTCCATATTCGCTTGCAATTTGAACACGAAACCGCTAAACTCATGGTGATTTGGAGCAATCTCACCGGCAGTGCTTCGACGCGACCCCGGTTTAAGAGCGTATTCCAAAAAAGAATCCAGGAACAGCTGCACGCCAAAATTAGTCATGGCGCTTCCGAAAAACACTGGCGTCATCATGCCCGCGTGCACCTGTTCTAAATCCAGCTCTGACCCCAATTCTTCCAACAATTCCAACTCGTCTTTGAACTGGTAGTAGAGGTCTTTTTCTAACAGTTCTTCGATGCGGGGGTCCCCCAGCTCGATAACTGTGTCCAGAGCCTCTCGCGCCCCGTGGGCGGTGCGCTCGAATAGGTGAATCTGCTTGGTGCGCCGGTCGTACACGCCTTTGAAGCGGTCGCCGGTGCCAATGGGCCAGTTGACCGCGTAGGTCGTCAGGCCCAGTTCCTTTTCAATCTCGTCCAGCAGTTCCAGCGGTTCCCGCCCGGGCCGGTCGAGTTTGTTAATAAACGTAAAGATGGGAATCGAGCGCATCCGGCAGACCTCAAACAGTTTCCGGGTTTGCGGTTCGAGCCCCTTGGCGGCGTCTTCCAGCATCACAGCGTTGTCAGCTGCAGCCAAGGTGCGATAGGTGTCTTCGCTGAAGTCCTGGTGTCCGGGGGTGTCCAGCAGGTTAATCTGATAACCCCCGTACTCAAACTGCAGTACGGTGGAGGTAATCGAGATCCCCCGCTGTTGTTCCATCGCCATCCAGTCAGAGGTGGCGTGACGCTGCGCCCTGCGTGCCTTGACGGCACCGGCTTCGTGAATGGCACCTCCGTAGAGCAGGAGTTTTTCCGTGAGGGTGGTTTTCCCGGCGTCGGGGTGTGAGATAATGGCAAAGTTGCGACGCCGGTCAACCGCTGTTTGCAATTCGGCTTGGATTTCGGTGATCATTAGGGAGCTTGATTGGAAACTCTTTACCAGATTATTATAGGAATTCCCTGCCAATGTAAATGCCAACATGCCGAACGCGACCGGTTGTACTATACCCCGGCGCGGATTCAGGGGAAGAGGGGGCAGGGCGCAACACCGATTTGAGCGCGGACAGGAGCAAGGATTTTGAAGGCAAGGATGCCAGGATTGTGGGTTGGGAAATTGACAAAATATATAGGGGAAAAAACAGGCAATATCTGTAGCACTGGTTGGGCTAAAGCCCAACTACGAACTTTTGGGCTTCAGCCCAACTACGAACCTTTTGGGCTTCAGCCCAATTATAGCAATAAACAGTAAGTTTAGGACACGCTCGATCGGAGGGAACGCCTGTCCTACGAAGAATAGGCGTAGGTACGGCTTCGCCCTAGCCTCAAAGTCTAATGTCCGCGCCCTAAATGGCTAGTGCTATACGAATCTTTTGGGCATTAGCCCAACTACGAACCTTTTGGGCATTAGCCCAACTACGAACCTTTTGGGCATTAGCCCAACTACAAACCTTTTGGGCTAAAGCCCAACTACGAACTTTTGGGCCGATCTCTCCCTCAAGGGAGAGGGGTGCCGGCTGCTTGACAGCCAGCACCGGCAGTGCTACCTTAAAGAACAAGTTTGGCAGACGACCGCTTGATTGGCGTTAACCGGCGTCGCAAAGCGGACTAGAGCTTATAACAGGCCAGACGCCTGTCCTGCCAAGTCTTGCGGTGAGCAAAAATGACTTCAGTAACGCCCGCAGGCGGAGAGTCACCTAGCACGGAGTTTCAGGCACTGAGTGGGGAATCCCCCCCCAGATCCCACCCCCCCATGAATCCTTGCTGGCAAAGTTACAATACATTCAAGACATCAGTGCGTCGTCTTCAGGCGCGTAACGAAAGCAAAGTCCTAATTAGGTGAGGGGGTTGGTTCCATGTACGACTCGGACAAACGCAAGGTCTTAGCAGGTCTCTGTCACGGATCTATCTTTTTTAGCTCTTTAGTTGTGTCTGTCTGCATACCGATTGCCATTTTGCTGGTATCCGACGATCCGGTTGTGAAAGAGAATGCCAAAGAATCCCTCAACTTCCACTTTAATGTATGGCTCTATGAGGCATTTATTGGGTTACTGCTGTTTTCAGTGATTGGCATACCGCTAGCGTGGCTGCTGCTGATTCCATTCTTTCTTTTCCACTGGGTGCTGCCCATTATTGCCATTCTTCATATTCTCGGCAATCCCGAACAGCCCTACCGCTACCCATTTATTTTCCGCATCCTGTAGGGCTGCCGGCGAGCCAAAAATTACAAGGCATTCCCTAAAATAGCTGTTAGATAAGTAGGGTGCGTTCCCCCCAAGGGGAACGCTACAAAAATTCTAAGCATTCATATCCCCCTTTCCCCCCCCCCTAAAAAAGGAGGTATTTGAGAAGTTTATGGCTCCCATAAATATCACAAATCATTTCTATCCGCTATATATAGCGGTTTTCGTATGAGTGAGGTACTGAGAAACCCGGTAACTTTGGCGAAACCGGGTTTCTGGGGTGTACTTAATCCTACTGAAAACCGCTATAATAAAGTCTGTGCCATGTTCGAGTTCTTATGAAATTTCACCTCGGCTGCCAATTAAACTACACTATCCCTGAACCCAGCACCCTAGTGTTCAACATTCAAGTGCTCAACAACGACTTTCAAAAGATATGCCGGGAAACCCTGCTGATTGACCCTAAGCTGGATACTGACGAGTTTGGCAGTCCCTATGGTGAGGGCAGGTATTTTCGAGTGAACGCACCTGCTGGCAAGCTGCAAGTCTCCTACGAGGCGACAGTTGACATAGAACACTTCTATGCAAATCCCGAAGATATTCAAGAAGTACCCACTGCAGATTTGCCCCTAGAAATTATACCACTACTTTACCCCAGTCGCTACTGCGAGTCGGACAAGTTGCTCCAGCTGGCGCAGAGTGAATTTGGCTTCCTAAACTCAGGATATTCCAGAGTCACAGCCATCTGCAACTGGATTTATGCCAAGATAATATATCTATTTGGCAACACAGATTCCCAGACTTCTGCTTGCGAAATGGCGATAAAAAGAGCCGGAGTTTGCCGCGATTTTGCCCATTTAGGCATCGCTTTGTGCAGAGCCTTGAATATTCCGGCACGCTTTTTCTCGGGGTATGCCTGGGGGCTAAACCCGCCCGATTTTCATGCCTGCTTTGAAGCTTATCTGGGAAATCGCTGGTATTTGTTCGACCCCACCCGACTCGTGCCACAAACCGGCATCATCCGCATTGCCACGGGGCGGGATGCCGCCGATGTCTCCTTTGCCACCATTTTCGGGACGGCGCAGCTAGAGGAGATGCAGCTTTTCGTGGAGCCGGTGTGGGAAACCGGCACGGCAAAGCAGGAGAACCCCTGCTACACAACAGCCGCGATCTCCATAGACTGAGGGGGTTTGCGCCGGTCCCCCGTTAGTAGTTGGGCTTTAGCCCAAAGTTAGTAGTTGGGCTTTAGCCCAAAGTTAGTAGTTGGGCTTTAGCCCAAAGTTAGTAGTTGGGCTTTAGCCCAA
>JALOOK010000135.1 GCA_025454445.1 Oscillatoria sp. Prado101
CTCTCCCAAAAACCCCCCTCCGAGACGAAGGACCGGCCAGAACGCCTGTCCCCACGGGGGACAAATCCCCTAAACATTTGGTCAATCCCTTGCTATAGTCACAGAAGAAGGGCTAAACTCACGCAAAAAAATAGGGGTAAGCGTAGTGTACGCTTCACAGAAAAGGCCAGAGCAAGGGCCAGATAGTGCAGATTTCCCCAAGTTGCTCGATCCCGCATTGCTCAGAGCAGCTCGGAAAATCTATCGTACCTACCAGGAAGTTCATGCCGCTCGTCTTCAGCGCCCCCTCGGTGTGGTCATCGACCGCTCGACTTATCGGGGCCAAATGATTCTATCCCGCAAGCCAATCTTGTTGCCGAACGAATCTTTTGTGCCTTTTGAGCAGATTGAATCGGAACTCTATTAAGGGCGTGGGGGATGGCGCATCATGGCAGGGAGCATCCCGAAGCAAGCAAAGACTGTCACCCTCACCCCCCTCACCCCCCTCTCCCATGAAGGGAGAGGGGGGCCCTCACCCCCCAAGGCACCCCTCTCCCCAAGTGCTGGCGGTGAGGGGGATTACAAAAATGGGATGCTCCCTCATCGCATGGGGCGCGGGACACCAAGGCACGAACACCCCACCTCCGCCGCGCAACGCACCCCACATCGCCCACCCCAGATCGCACACCCCAGATCGCACACCTCACACTTCTACATAAGTGGACACGCTCGTCACCTTTGCCGCCGGCTTGATTGTCTTCGCCTTGGGAGCTTCTATTGGCAGCTTCCTGAATGTGGTTGTCTACCGGCTGCCGGCGGGGCTGTCCCTCCTGTGGCCACCGTCTCGCTGCCCCAAATGCCTGAACCGGCTCGGCGCTCGTGAAAACGTGCCGGTGTTCGGCTGGCTGTGGCTGCGCGGGCGCTGCCGGCACTGCCGCAGTCCCATTTCCCCGCGCTACCCCCTCGTGGAAGCCGCCACCGGCACCCTGTTCTTGCTGGTTTTCTGGCAATTTGGGCTGTCTTGGCAAACCGCCGGCTACTGGGCTTTCTTCAGCTGGCTGCTGGCACTCTCCCTGATCGACTTCGATACCATGACCCTGCCCAATCCTCTCACACAATCGGGATTGGCTGCCGGTTTAGCCTTTCAAACCACCGCCGGTTTTCTGCCGGCACTCGCGGGTGCCGGTGCCATCAAACAGCTGATGTCAGGCATTATCGGCGCAGTTCTGGGAATCTGGCTGCTCGACATTATCGCCTTCCTTGGCTCCCTCGCCTTTGGGCGAACCGCAATGGGTGCCGGAGACGCCAAACTGGCGGCTATGATGGGAGCGTGGTTGGGGTCGAAGTATTTGCTGATCGCCTGCTTCCTCGCCTGCGCCATCGGTGCCTTTGCCGGTGGCGGCGCAATCGCCCTCGGCTGGCTGGATCGCCGCCATCCCATGCCCTTTGGCCCCTTCCTGGCCATCGGTGCCGGCATCGCCGCCCTTTGGGGCGAAGCGATTCTCTCCACCTACCTGCGGCTATTTTTCCCCCTCAGCTAATCCCTGTTTTCAGGCGCGATACATCGCGTCTCAACAAGAGGGTTAACCCCTCACCCCTTCCCCTCGTTCCCAGGCTCTGCCTGGGAACGCTGCTTTGGAGGCTCTGCCTTGAAAAGGTTTGTAGTTGGGCTGCACGCCCTACCGAGGACAGGCGAGACGCCTGTCCTACGCCTTAGATTTGTTTCCTCGTTACGGGACTCTGACTTGAAAATAGTCTTGTAGGGGCGACGCCCCCGTGCTCGCCCCGCCAACTGCGACAATTTTCATTGGTGGCGGTGTGCGCAGTTGTAGCGCAGCGGCTCCGCAGGAGCATCGTGACTGCCTCCTTTTTTGCAATAATACGCGAGCCGATTGGGCGTGCAGCCCAACTACGAACTTTTGGGCTGAAGCCCAACTACGAGCTTTGGGCGTGCAGCCCAACTACGAGCTTTGGGCGTGCAGCCCAACTACGAGCTTTGGGCTAAAGCCCAACTACGAGCTTTGGGCGTGCAGCCCAACTACGAACCTTTGGGCTGAAGTCTAACTACGAGCTTTGGGCGTGCAGCCCAACTACGAGCTTTGGGCGTGCAGCCCAACTACGAGCTTTGGGCTCAAGCCCAACTACGAGCTTTGGGCGTGCAGCCCAACTACGAACCTTTGGGCGTGCAGCCCAACTACGAACCTTTGGGCTGAAGTCTAACTACGAACTTTGAGCGCTGTCGGTGGGCTGTTTCACCGGCAGCCCAATGGCAAACTCCGTACCCGCGTCAGGGGCGGTGCAAAAAGTAATTCTGCCGCCATGTTTCTTTTCCACAATCTGGCGGCTAATCGACAACCCCAAGCCGGTGCCCACACCTCTCGGTTTCGTGGTAAAAAAGGTATTAAAGATATTATTTTGCTTGTCCGCCGCAATCCCCACTCCATTGTCCGCAATTCGCACCACCACCCAGTCACTGTCTAGCTCAGTTGTGATGACAATCTGCTTGCCGTCTTGAGATACCTGTTTTTCCTCTAAGGCATCGACGGCATTGCTGATGATATTCATAAACACCTGGTATAGCAAACCCATGTACCCTTCAACAGCTGGAATGTCCCCGTACTTGCGCACCACCTTAATATCCTTTTTGATCCGGTTGTTGAGAATCAGCAGCGTACTCTCGATACATTCGTGCAAATCTACAGGGTGGGGGGCGCTGTCATCCAGGCGGGAGAAATTTTTCAAAGTCAGGATAATATCCCGGGCTCGTTCCGCACCGACTTTCATCGAATGTACAATCTTGGGCAAGTCTTCTTTAACAAAATCCAGGTCTATTTCGTCTGAGTGTTCTCGAACCGCTGCCGGTGGGTTGGATATCTCAGCTTCGTAAGTTTCCACCAGCGCTAAAATATCCAAGATGTAGTCCTTAGCTGGGTCTAAGTTGCCATAGATGAAGTTGATAGGATTGTTGAGTTCGTGCGCCACATCGGCAAGGGTGCGCCCGAGACTGGCCATTTTCTCGCTCTGGAACAGCTGGGCTTCTTTTTCCGCTTCCAGTTCTGCTAGCAACTGCTTTACTCTGACAATGAGTTGGTTGAGAGAAGTGGCTAAAACGCCAACTTCATCAGAAGAAGTCACCGGCACTTGCAGGGAAAAATTAGAGTCGCGGGTGACTTGCTGAGCGACACTGATAGCATCTTCCAGGGGGCGAACAATAGCGCGACGGGTGTAGCTAGCCAAAAGAAACGCCACTCCCCCTGACAACAGGATGGCGGCGGCAACAATCCCATTTTTTAGGCGACCGGCAGCCATCAAAGCAGCATGCTGCTGTTTTTCCAGCTCGCGCCCTACCTCAATTATATCAGTTAGGGCATCCGCAATGCTATCAAACTGTAGCGCTACCGGGCTATTGGTGAATTGCAGCAGGCGTTTTTGCGCAGCCAAGCTCTCGTTTGGCTTCAAAGAAGGCGGATTGATTGGCTTGATGAGTTTATCGAGTTCCTGAAAGTATGCCTGTGGCACCCCTTCGTAGGTTCGCAGGAATACGGGTAGGGCATCGGCCTCAACCTCGGTTAGAAAACTGCTCTTTTGCCCTAAGGATTGGACTTGCGACCACAGCTGCTTGACTTCCGCCGCATCAGTGAGTATCTGGGAGTATTCTTGCTGAAACTTTTGCGGCTGTTCGGCTAGAGTAATCAGCTGCTGCTGGTGCCGGATAGACTGGATTATAGCGGTTTGCAAGTGAGTGAAAAGCCTGACTTGTTCATTGGTTTGTTTTTCTCTGTTATAGGCAATTTTGCTGTAATACTCTCCCTGCAGCAGCCCCGCTGAGATGCTGGCAGCGGCAATCCCAAAGCTGAGGGCGCAGCCAAGGCTAATTTTGGTTCCAATCTTGAGGCGGCGCACCTGCCGGTCAAGCCAGCCTGCATCCTCAGATGACCTGGCTAGCGAATTTTTGGAAGTGGGCTGAGTTTTTGTTGGGTCAGGCTCAAAAGTCATAGTTGTGCCATCGGGGGGCGAGTTGGGAATTGGCGGCTGCGCGGGCAGCAGATTTTAGCCAGTCAGCAGCAGGGTATCCAGCTGGCTGATTCATTTCAGTTTGTCTCATTGCTCCTAATCCTGGGGAGATGTTTGAGATTTGGAATTTTATTTTTAACTTTTTGTAACTGCCTGGTGTGATTTAGCTCAATATAGCGTTTATATTCGAGTTGTGAAAAGGTAGAAACCCGGTTTCTTAAAGAAACCGGGTTTCTGGCCCAGATTTTACAACTGATTTAGAACCGCTATATTGGCTGGGTACAGCCGCACAGGCAGCTGCCGGTGCTGCATGCCGGTGGCTCGACCGCCCCAAGGGTGGGCTGTTGTGGTCTGTTCTGCCCTTTGCGCACGCGCCTGCCGGTGCCGGAGAGCGGTGTGCGGGAAGCCGGCGGGACGCAGGCACCACATCGTCGCACTATTTTCCACAATCGGGAAGCTCTTGCAGGCCAACACTGGGTTCCCGGTGGCGCTGCGTGTTGCGCCCCCACTGCCGGGGAAGGAAAAACCAGAAAACGCGCTGCCACCTGAAAAGCTGGTAGCTTGGGATTGGGCAAGGGCGGTGCACCGCCCTTGCTGCGCCGCGCCGGTGACTTGATAAAATAAAGTCGTGTCTTGGATTACGCGCTCGAACCACTGGCAGCCGCTGGGAGGCTGAATTTATGCAGCAAGTGCTGGCCGCTCACGAGATCCCCACCAGGATTGTAGACTTGGGGGCGGGGTCTTATTTGGGTGCCGGCAGTCCAGCGGCGTTGCAAGGCAAGTTCACAAGACCACGGTCGGGCGCTGCTCCTCCTCAGTCCAGTGGAGGCGCAAGAGTCAGAGTCGCCAGAGTCACCATCTGTCGCTTTCCGGGTATTGTAAAACTTTCTTCATATTGTAGACATTGATAGACACGCTTTACACTATAATACAAACGGGACGGGCTGTAGGTCGAAGTACACCACTGCTGGCCAACACACTCCAATTAAGATTGGGACAATATCCCAACCTACCCGCCAGCTTATACTGGCTTTTCTTAAAAAGTAACCCCGAACAGAATTGATTCCTTGATGTCAATTGTCAAGAGGGATAGGGGATGTCTGGCAGTACATCCAAGGCTTATGACTGTTACCCTCATATTTGGGTCAGGCACAAGCGTTGCTCTTTCCCCCCAGTAGGGTGCCAATCGCTATGTCTAGGATTGTCCATCTGAAAAGGAACTATAGGATAGAAAGTCTAAGGGTTTGACCGGCAGGGGAACTGCATGCGTCTAGTAAGGAATTAACCGCTTTCATGTCTCTATTTGATTGGTTTGCAAATCGACGGAAATCTGGCCCAATTAGTAAAGACCGGCAGGAGCGCGAGATTGCCGACGGTCTTTGGAATAAATGCGAGGCTTGTGGGGTGCTCAGCTACACCAAAGACCTGCGGGCCAACCAAATGGTCTGCCTGGAGTGCGGCCATCACAACCGGGTGTTCAGCGAGGAGCGCATCCGCCAGCTGATAGACGCTAACACCTGGACGCCCCTGAACGAGGAACTGCGCCCTACTGACCCGCTGAAGTTTTCCGACCGCAAGTCCTATGGGGATCGTCTGCGAGAGTACCAGGAAAAAACCCGCCTTGCCGATGCGGTGCAGACGGGGGTGGGGCAACTGGATGGGCTAACTGTGGCCCTCGGGGTTATGGACTTCCGGTTTATGGGCGGCAGTATGGGCTCGGTTGTGGGGGAAAAACTCACCCGTTTGATTGAGCACGCCACAAAGATGGGCCTGCCAGTGATAATTGTCTGCGCCTCTGGCGGTGCCCGCATGCAGGAGGGGATGCTCAGCTTGATGCAAATGGCCAAAATCTCTGGATCTCTGGAGCGCCACCGCAGAGCCGGTCTGCTCTACATGCCGGTTTTGACTGACCCGACGACCGGCGGGGTGACGGCTAGCTTTGCGATGTTGGGAGATATTATTCTGGCTGAGCCAAAGGCCACTATCGGGTTTGCCGGTCGTCGGGTGATCGAGCAAACTCTGCGCGAAAAGCTGCCCGAGGATTTTCAGAGCGCTGAGGACTTGCTCAAGCACGGCTTTGTGGATGCGATTGTGCCCCGCACCCAGTTGAAGCCAACCCTGGCCAAGCTGATTTGCCTGCATTTGACTCCCCTGCCACCGACAGCCCACCGCCTGCAAATCCCCCAAGCTATCCCCCTCGAAGAGGGCCACACTGGAAAAGTCACCAGTGACCGCTGAGCGGTGAGAGTCAACTGGGCTGCCCTGTTGAGAGTGCCGGTTCAGCCCCACAGACAGCTTGTTATGCCGTTACGCTTTTAATCTGCTTATTGCAGGAAGGAGGCAGAGCCTCCAGACGCTCGTTACCAGGCAGAGCCGTGGGACGATTTTCTGGATTTAATAATGTTAATTAAATGCGTAAACAGCCTGTCTGGGCCAGCCCGACAGCCCCCTCTTACTCGCCCTCCCCGCTTTTCGGGGAGGGGGTTGGGGGGTGGGGTTCAATATCGCCCGGAATATGCAACGCCGACGCGCCAGAGCCCTTGACTTTGACGCAAATGTGTGGTATAGCGCGTCAGGCGGCGGAACCGGCTGCCGGTGAGTCTGGGGTGCGAAAATCTGACTCGGGATGTCAGCGGTGGGAGTGAATCCCGCAAACGGGATTGAAATTTGAGAAAGGTGCATCGAAAGGTGCGTTAATGGTGGCATTATATTGACGTGGCTCTATCAACTCCTTTCAGCTAACCGCGATCATTATGGGGTTTGCCGATTTGTCTATAGCAGAAATCGCCTCCGATTACAATCTTCCTGTAGAGGAGGTTTGCCGGCTGTGCGACCGGTTGGGCATTGCCTACAAACACCCTCAGACCCGTCTGGCTTTGGAGGATGCCAAGGCAATCATGGCTTATATCATGGCTCAACGCCAGGAGAGCGGTTCTGATGGGTAAACCCCAGCAATGCCCGGGGGAAAAGTTCGGCTTCAGATAATGTCTGGTGACATCTTTGTCAAGCCCGAGATGGCCGGTGTGCTGCTCAGTTCTGTTCGGCGGCGCAGGATGCCTGCGTGCGGGGCTGCCAGCACAGGAGTAGATACCACTGTTGATTAGCTGTGTTGAGCGTCCAATAACTAAGGCTATTTTTTGGAGGAAAACCATGCTGAAAAGGTACATCTGGCTTGCTGTGGCCACTGTATTTTTGGCGTTTCAGATGTTTGTGGGTGGGGCAAGTGCGTTGAAGCTGGATGAAGCCACCCGCACGCTGCCGCTGAACGCCGAAGGTGAAACTGTTGTGTTGAGCTTGGAAGACGTCGCCAAAGGCAAACGCCTGTTTAACGATACTTGCGCTCAATGTCATGCAGGGGGCAAAACAAAAACAGACTACAATGTGGGTCTGTCAACAGAGACTCTGGCTGGAGCCAACCCGCCTCGCGACAATATTGAAGCCCTGGTGGATTACCTGAAGAACCCCACAACCTATGATGGGTTTACAGAAATTTCTGAGGTGCACCCCAGCAAGAAAAGCGCTGATATTTTCCCGGAGATGAGAAATCTCTCGGACAATGACCTGTATGCCATCGCCGGTCACATTCTCCTCCAGCCTAAGATTATTGGCCCAGCCTGGGGAGGCGGCAAGGTCTACAATTAAGGACCTGCCACAAAAAAGTAAAAACTAAAAGGTAAAAAGTCAAAAGTCAACTGATTTACTGGGTCTTTTGCCTTTTTACTTTTTACTGGCATCAGAAGAGGTTGACATCCAATGCTGCGCCGATTGTTCTCAGTTCGCGGTCTGTTAACGGTTTTAGCTGCAGTGCTTGCCGTGATGGTGGCCACAAGCCCGGCTTGGGCGGCGAGTGTGGACCCCTATGTGTTCCGGTACTTGAAAGCTCGCGAGCCGGTGCCGGTGGAAATGGACGCACAGGGTAACACTCGCCTGTTTTCTGCCTCGGACTTGTCTGTTGGCAAGCGCCTGTTTGAGCAAAGCTGCATCAACTGCCATGTGGGGGGAGCGACTTTGCCCGATCCGAGTGTGTCTCTGTCCCTGAGCGATCTCAAAGGGGCGACGCCTCCGCGCGATAATATTAACGCTTTGGTGGCCTATTTGCGCCAGCCCATGATTTATGACGGCAGCGACATCACTTTTTGGTGCCGTCAGGTGCCGGAAACTTGGCTCTCCCAGCAAGAGGTGGAAAATTTAGCGGCTTTTGTTTTGAGAGCGGCGCTTTCCGCCCCGGGATGGGGGACTGAAAACTTTGATTAATTTACCGGAATTTTTAAAATACCGATTGGCGCTTAAGTCAGGATAAAAAGGGCTTATGGCTTTACTGCCATCGCTACAATAGCGCACTTACGTTAAAAAAATTCTGGTTTATCCCGGGAGCTAACTCACTTCTTACAGCTGGTTGAGACTGCCGAGAGGTTTCTCAGCCTGGGGCTGTAAGGAGTGCGTTTCCCCGACCGAACATGTCGGTGCGGTAGCCATCTGCAGGCAATTGCGACCCATCCGTTTGGCTTGGTACAGGGCTCTGTCCGCCTGATGCAATAAGTCTTGACTGTTCAACAGGTTGGATTCGCTGGCGATTGCGCCCCCTATGCTGATGGTGACCGGGATGGCTAAATCCTCACACACCTGAATCGGATCGTTGGCAATCACGGCACACAAGCTCTCACCATAGGCCCAGGCGTTGTTTGGGCTGATTCCTGGAGCAATGCAGACGAATTCTTCTCCGCCGTAGCGATATAAAAAACTGCTGGGGCGAATGTTGCCTTGCAAGCGTCCCGCGAGGGCCCGCAATACCCAGTCTCCCGCCTGGTGACCGTAGTTATCGTTCACCAGCTTGAAATGATCCACGTCAATCACGAAGGCGCATAAATACCGGTAGCGAGCACCGGCTTGACGGCAGCCAACCTGTTGCAGCAGGTGGGGCAGGGTTTGCTCCAGAGCCCGCCGGTTCAGCAAGCCGGTCAGCTGATCGGTGAGGGAAAGAGATTCTAGCAGTTCGTTGCGAGCGGTGAGTTTCTGGTTGGCCGCCTTCAGTGCCCGATTGGCCGCACTCAACTGCTGCATTAACCGTCCCACGCGCAGTCCAGCTCGCACCCGCGCTTGCAATTCATTCAGATCAATCGGTTTCCACAAAAACTCGTCCGCGCCAGAATCGAGTCCCTCCACCCGGTCGCCAACGCTGTTGCGCCACGTCAGCAAAATAAAGAATGCGGTTGACAGCTGCTCATCCGCCTTCAGCTGCCGGCACAACTCCAATCCATCCATTACCGGCATCATCCAGTCGCAAATTATTAAGTCCGGATGCAGTTGCCGCGCCAGCGCCAGACCCTCTTCGCCGTCTCTGGCCACTGTTACCTGATAGCCTTCTGTTTGCAGGGTTCTTCTGAGCAGCAACCGAGTGGCTGAATCATCATCAACAATCAGAATCTTTGACATGAGAGGTGGCAGCCCTGTTAAATATTAAGAAATTTTTACAAACAAGGCGAAGCAGGCATTTTCTATATTAGTATCATATATTTCATTCTATAATCTTGATAGCTCTACCCGCAGGCGGGTATTCACGCAAAATTATGGGCTGTCCCCCGGACTGCCGGCGAAGCGGGAAGCGGCTGGCGACAGCGCGTCTTTCTCTGTCAGGACTTAACCCCAATCTGGGAGCTAATAGCCATCTAGCACCGGCAGAAGGCGTTGCACAGTGGAAGAAAGATTGAAACATTACTTCACAAACCCCGCTCCCAGCCCTGCTGTGAGCCCTTCGCCCCCCCGCAGGATGGCGGCGCACGCGGCTGACCCAGCATTTTTCCGGCTGGGGCGTTCGCACTGACCCAGCAGCCACCCCTCCGGCTGTTACCTTATGCAATCATCCGGATTGCGTCTCGTGATGCCGGCAGGCCAGAGGGCCACTTATAGCCCGCCTTGGGGGAACTCCTGCCCACTGGCGCGAAGGGGGTGAGTGGGATATAATCTGTTTAATTAATATTATTACAAAATCGGCATCTACCACTCTCAAACTCAATATTACGCTAAAGTAATTAAACGTAACCTAGGCTAGTGTGGTGGCTGCGGCCCGATTGAGACGGGGAAAGAAGATCACGGCTGAGAGCGAGCCAATGGTTGCTGCCCTAAAGTTTTTTCGAGGAAGTATTGACAAAATGCGACAGAATTTGATATTGGTAACAGTTTTAAAAGGAGTAATAGATTTTCCCCCTTTCTCAGTCTCGCTTGCGGAAGAAGTGCGCTTTTTGCCGGCTTGCGGGTGTTTTTGAAGATGGTGTCGCGTTTTGTGGAGGCGTTGCGGGATAGAATGAGGTCTTAGAAAAATTTCCTGCGTTGAGTAAAAGGAGCACTACCTTGAAGAAACTGTTATCCGTTGTCCTAATCGCGCTCGCAGCGCTGACCGTTTTCATGGGTCAACCGGCTCTAGCTGACGCCGCTGCCGGTGCCAAGATTTTTAGCGCCAACTGTACAGCTTGCCACGCCGGCGGCGGCAACGTGGTTATGCGCAACAAGACCCTGAAGAAGGAAGCTCTGGAGAAGTACAAGATGTACTCTGCACAGGCAATTATCAACCAGGTGACGAACGGCAAAAATGCCATGCCGGCGTTTAAGGGTCGTCTGAATGCACAGCAAATCGAGGACGTTGCCGCTTACGTTTTAGACCAATCGGACAAAGGCTGGAAATAGGGCCATCTGAGCGACTGCACCGGCAACCCACTGAATGGGGTTGACAAAATGATTGGTTAAGAATATAATCCTCCAGCTTGTCTGGAGGATTTTTGTTTTGGGGGGTGCCGGTTGGACAGGTGGCGGGACAGGGGAGATGCCGGTTCAAAGTCGGTGTGGGGGGGACAGGTGGCGGGACAGGGGAGATGCCGGTCCAAAGTCGGGATGGGG
>JALOOK010000136.1 GCA_025454445.1 Oscillatoria sp. Prado101
GCTTAGTTTTGGTTAACTCCTGCAAATAAGCAAGCACCGAAGTTTTGCCACTACCCATCAAGGCAGCAACGAATCTAAAAGTAAAGTAGCCGTCATCGAAGGTATGCCTGAGATCGTCCTCAAGCAGCTGAGTTATATTGGATATTGGGCGTTTTGACAGACTGCTGGCTGTAGAACCTTCCCCCTCTGAACCAGGAAGTCTAACAACCCGCTCAATCCAAATATCCTCAACGAAGCCTTCACCTCGTTTAACTTGTTGGAGGAAATCTTTTATAAACCTTTTCTTTCCTGCATCTTCTGGCATAGCTTACTCTACCCACTGAATCAGTTCTTCATCAATTTCTGTAACAGCAAAAACATAGCCGTCTTCTTTAAGCCGGTCGAAATATTTCTTCACCTTTGCTTGAGAAATTGGGTTATCTTCCATAAACTTCTGGCAAAGCTCTCGACTGTGAATAGCAACAACGCCACGCCGCTCTTGACGCCTCCTTTCCTCAAAATAAAGTTTCTTAAACTTTTCTACGAATGTTTCAAAATCCATATCCTCAACAAACCCCGAGTAAGTCTGAGGATCGCTGGCAGCCAGCTTAAAGCAATACAGGAGGGTATTTAGAACTTTTACGCCTTGCTGAGAATTGAATTTATAGTCGGTAGTTTGTAAATTGGTAACTAGTGCTCTCATCCCCATATCTGTAACGGCAAGCCGCCCCCTTTTGGGAGATTCTAGGAACTTCAGATCGAATAAATCCTTACATATTTTATCCGCATCATTCTGGCATTTTTTAGATAAATGTTTTTTGACAGTACCTTTAGTTACCGTCCCCTCTGTTGAGTAAGCAACTGCATACAACAAATAAAGCAGTTGCTCCGTGGAAAGCTGAGCCATAAGTTCCTTTTATATAATGGGGCTGGACTGAACGTGCCTGACACCTTAAACAGTGCCGTCGATGCTCCTGCGGAGCCACTACGCTAACGCACTCCTAAAGCAGTCATATTGATGACTTAACTGGAGGGGACTTGGCCAGTGAGTCGGGACAGTCCGCTTTGGTTGCGTCTCTGCAATATACATTAACATTACCACAAGCGATCGCCTCTCGCACGTCTAACTAAATTAGGGGCGCGGTGTCAGAAGCAATAATCACTGCTTATATTTCTATCAAACCCCAACAGCCTAAACCACCTCACCTTTCCAATCCTCCCGTCTCACTGTCTCATCAAAATTCAAAATACCATACTTGAACATCCACCACAATCAACCTCACCTCCAACAAATTTCCCAATTCTCTCACCTTAAACCTTGACAATTTAACTCACTGAATGTATAATCCAAACCCACCCTGCCACATCGGCCTGGTGGGAGCCATTGCCATTGCCACTGTAGGGGCGGCTGCATAGTGGCCGCCCCCCGTGGCCGCCCCCTTGCGGGTGCCCTTTTCCCCCACCGGCCAACTCCTCCCCCTTTTCATTCCCACTGTAGGGGCGGCTGCATAGTGGCCGCCCCCCGTGGCCGCCCCCGGGGTGGAGTCCCTCACCCCTACGCCTCAGCCTTAGCCGTCACCAGCACCTCACCCTTGAGCATCCGGGAAGCAGCCTCAAGCAGCGCCTCTTCCAGATAGGGCTTAGTGAAATAGCCCCGCGCCCCCAGCTGGACAGCCATCTGCCGGTGCCGGTCAGCACCGCGAGAGGTGAGCATAGCAATCGGCAGATCGGTGAGTATCGGGTCTTTCTGCATCCGAGACAGCAACTCCAGACCATCCATCCGAGGCATCTCAATGTCGCAGAACACAATATCGCAAGGCAGTCCAGAGCGGAGTTTTTCCCACGCTTCCTGACCGTCACGCGCTTGGTACACCCGGTAGCCCGCCTTATTAAACGTCATCGACAGCAGCTCGCGCACCGTAATTGAGTCATCCACGATCAGCACAGTCGGCTCGTTCTTTGGTGGCGGCTCCTGCTCGTCAGTTGGCGGTTTTACCTCAACAGGAGGGCGATCTCCATTCGCCAAGTCAATCAGCTCCAGTACGTCAGCAATCGCCACAATTCGGCCATCCCCCATCACCGTCGCACCGGCAATGCCAGCCGGCTTGGGCACAGGGCCTTCCAGCTGCTTGATCACAATTTCCTGCTCGCCCAACACCTGATCGACCTGGATAGCCAGGTAATTGCCGGCGCTGCGCAGCACCACCACGGAAATCACGTCATCCTCTGGATTACTGCCGTACACGCTGCCCCGAGCCAGATGCCGGTTGTACTCCAGCAGTGTGCCCAAATCGCGGAACCCGAGCATGGAATCCCGCCAAGGAATGCACTGCAGCTCGTCCTTTCCCGTTTGAACGCGGTCTTTAGGCACGTCCAGCATATCTTCCACCCCATCCATCGGGAAAGCAATCCGGGCCCGGTCGCTAATGCACACCAGGGCCTTAGAAATACTCAGCGTCAGCGGCAAGCGAATCGTGAACGTCGTGCCCTGGCCTAGCGTAGAGTCGATGCCAATCGCCCCCCGGATTTCATGAACAGCCTCCTGCACCACATTCAGACCCACACCGCGCCCGGAGAGCTGATCCGCCTTCTCCTTGGTGCTGAAACCGGGCAAAAACAGCAGTTCGTACACCTCTTGTCGGGTCAGTTTCCTAGCTTCCTCCCGGGTAATCAGCTTCTTTTCAATTGCCTTCTGCTTCACCAGCTCCTGATTAATCCCCGCCCCGTCATCCGAGAACGAGATCACCGTCTGGTTGCCTTGGTGGAAAGCCCGAATCGTCAGTCGGCCCGTTTCCGGCTTCTTCGCCGCTTTCCGCACCTCTGGCGGCTCAATCCCGTGAGCGATAGCATTATTAACCAAGTGATTCAGCGGCGTGAACAGCTGGTCGGCGATCATCTTGTCAATCAGCGTCTCCCGCCCTTCTATCACCAGTTCTGCAAGCTTGCCCTCCTTAATGGCCACATCGCGCACCGAGCGGGGCAGCCGCTCTGCCGTTTGAGCAAAAGGCAGCATTCGGGAGCGGGTCAAACCTTCCTGCAGTTGAGTTGTGATCTGCCGCAGCTGGCGGGTTACCTGCTCGGTTTCATCCACCAAGAACTCAATGTCCGAAGCCGACTCCCGCACTCGCACGATCAGCTCAATAATCTCCTGCGACTGGGTGTGGAACCCCGTAAACCTGTCCATTTCCAGAGCGTCAAAGCTCGCGCCGGTCGAGTGAGAGTCGCGGGACCGCCCCCCGCTCAAAGCGCTGTAGCTCTGCCGGCTCGCCAGCAGAGAGATTTCCAGCAGCGAGCGCTCGTACAAGTCCTGCATCCGCTGACCCACATCAGAAAGCTGCTGCACTTGGTGCAGCAAGTTGTCCAGGAACTGCCGCAGCCGTTCTTGGTTCTGCTCCAAGCTGTTGCGGTTCACCACCAATTCCCCCACCAAGTTGCTGAGGTTATCCAGTTGCTTGATCGGCACCCGCATGCTTTGATCGATCGGCGGGCGCTTCCCCGGCGACCCCAGTTCCGGCCTTTTTCCCGGGCCTGTCCGCATGTCAGAAGGGAGCATCCCTAGCAGATCGGAAAAACCGTCTTCGTCTCCCACTGGCTGTGGGGCAATGGGAACCGCTGGCTTGGCGGGCGCTAGCGGATCCACCTGCTTTGGCGGTGCTGCCAGCTCGCCGATCAGGTCTTCGAGCGCAGAGAACACATCTGAGTCAGCGTCGAGCGCTTGGCCGGATTTCAGGACTGTCGGCTCTTGTTCCAACAGATATTCTAAATCAGCAAACCCATCTGGCACCAGCAGCGGCAAATCCTCTTCTGACGTCAGTTTCGTGACTGCGGACTTCTCTGAGTTCTCCTCAACATCCAGTTGTGCAGCCTCCAAGAAACTGTTGACAAACTCTAAATCGACCGCACTCTCATCCGCTGCCCCACCAGACACATACACTGGAGGTTTTTCCTCCGCTAAAGTGCCCTCCGGCCCAAAATCGGGAAACTCCAGCTCCAGAGTCGAGTCCTCCTCGTAAGACCAACTGTCGGAGAATTCTTGGCTTTCGCTGTCACCGTCCAACGGGGTGCCGAAAAAGGCTTCTAGGTTTTCCAATAAATCCAGCGTTTCCTCAGCAGCAGTGGCTTGCAGCCCGTCTGAGAGCCAGTCTTCACCGATCTCTGGGCCCTTCCCGGCGGCGGTTTCCAACCCAAACAGGTCTGTTTCGTCAAAGTCCAAGCCCTGAGCGACCGACGTCTCTAAAGCTTCGGGCTCTTCTTCGAGACTGATTTCAAACAGCAGCTCCAGAGAGTCGGAAAAGTCCTCTCCCTCCTCCTGCTGTCCTCCCACCTCGCTCGGCGCAATAGCTCCACGATCACGAAATAAGTTTTCTGTCAAGGACTCGCTGGCGGGCCCGTCCACGTCGAACAAATCCTTGAAATCCAGACTGGCATCCTGGTCCTGCGGTGCGGCTGCGGTCAGTTCAGGGGTGCGGCTCTGAGAAATATTTGTCTCAGGTGAGTCCTGGGAACCAGATTGAAACGGCACCTCGTCCGAGACAGCTTCGCCCTCAAACAAACTACTGCACTTCACATCTGACAAATCTTCTGATTCGCCATTATCAGAAGTCTGCATTTGCCCGCTCCAATCGGAGTTGGCCACCTCCACTTCTGGCGCTTCAATCTCGCCAAGCCAATCGGGAGTTTCTTCCGAGTTTTGCCACAGCTCCTCCCATTCGCTAGGCGCAGCTGCCGGTTGCCCAAAGCTTTCCGAAAAAGTCTCACCGGTCACATCTTTTCTGTCAAAATTGTCTTCAAACTGACTTGAGCCTTCGGGCGTGTCTTCAAATAGTTCTGCCAGTTCGTCTTGGCTGACAGGAGATGGCTCAGACAAAACGGGAAGCTCAGCTTCTAACAAGCCGCTCTCCTCGATCCCCTCAAAAAGTACGTCGAGATTGCCGACATCAGCTAAGGAACCTTCACTGCTTTTTGACTCCTGCGCCCTTACCCGCTCGAAACTTTCCTCGGCCTCGAACGGCTCTAATTGGTCGATTGTTTCGGAAAACCAGATATCGTAGGCTTCGCTTGCTGCCTGTATTTGCGGTTCTTCGGAAATGTCCTCATCGAGCAAAGCGTCCCCAAACAAACTGTTGATATCGTCGCTCTCAGGGGCCAAATCCGCTGTCTTTCCTGAAGTTTCTTCATCAAACAGGAGGTCGGAAAAATCCGTGTCTGCAGTTTCAGCAAGTGCGGTGCCTGCTGAGGTATCTGGGATTAAATCCGCACCGCCCGGCTCCATAGAGAACGAGTCAATGACTTCCTCGGCTTCCCAAGTTGTGTCCAAATCGGGCGTTTGGCCTTGAAACAAGTCCTCTAAAGTGCTCAATTCTGCCATCCCCACTTCCGGTCCGGTGTGGGCCACCCGTTTGCCTCCAGGGGGTTCGGCAAACCGAGTGGATGGCGGCTTTTCCCTCGCGTCTTGGGCGCTGCCTTGGGCTGGCGTCCCTGCTGGGGTTGCTGTAGCGGCAATAGGCTTTTCGCCCGCGCTTTGAGCGGTTTTTGGCTCTGAGCGGGGTGAAGAGCTGGAATTGGCCGGTACAGTGATTTCTTTTGCCGGCGGGGGAAGATTCTTTTTGCCCGCTGAATCCAGACGGCGCGATTGGGACTTCAGCGCCTCAGAAGCCCTTATTTCTGCCCACCGGCCCGCTAGAACCAATTCTTGGGCCTGTTTGATGTCCTTAATCACCGTGGGAGCCAGAGCGCGATAGGCTATGTCGGGATTGCCAATCGCATCCGCAGCCGTCTGCACCAGTTCGCACCAAGCCGGCAGTTCGAATGTCTGGCCCACATTCACCAAGCTATGACAGATTTCTTGCAGTTCCTGCCGGCTATTGGCTTGTTCAGGCTGCTTGAACAGCTGCAGCATCTCCCGCAGCCGCGCCGGCACGTCACTTTGAAAAATCAGCTGCAGCGCACTTTCTTCCTGAGAGGCGGTTGACCGATCGGGGTTTTTTGATTTGGATGGCGCTCCTGCTGGTTTTCTAGCGCTTTGCTTTGCAGAAGCCGATTTAGCTGCCGGTTTGCGCCCCTTAGCCGGTGCTTTAGCTGCTGCCTTAGCCGGTGCCTTAGCTGCTGCCTTAGCTGCTGCCTTAGCTGCTGCCTTGGCCGGTGCCTTAGCCGGTATTTCTGCGGGCTGGCTCGCCAGCGAGTTGAGGTAAGTGCTGAGTTCTTCAAACACCGGCTCTGCTGCGGAGATAATATTCCCCGCCACTTCCTCCGGCAGGCCCGCTGGCCCCGACAGCAGCTCCAGCTGTTCCTGAAGAGTGTCAAACACCCGCAAAAAAAGTGTTTCTAGTTTCTGGTCGGTTTTAACCGGCCC
This sequence comes from Oscillatoria sp. Prado101, assembly GCA_025454445.1. Lineage (GTDB taxonomy): Bacteria > Cyanobacteriota > Cyanobacteriia > Cyanobacteriales > Oscillatoriaceae > Oscillatoria. Next base: position 6,332 of record JALOOK010000136.1, read on the forward strand.
TTCTTTAAACACTTTAAAACAGTCTTCCAGCCGGTGAGCTGTTTTCTGAATGCTTCCCAGTCCGAGCATCGCCGCCCCACCTTTAATCGAGTGAGCGGCGCGGAAGATTTCATTCACCTGTTCCGAGTCAGCCAAGGTACTTGGCAAATTCAGCAACCCGTGCTCAATCGTGCCCAAATGTTCCTTTGACTCTTCAATAAAGTACCCCAAAATTCTTTGATGCTGTTCTGGCAACATATAGATATTTTTTCTGTGTTAAGTTCCATTAACCTCTGATGCCCTAAGGCCCTGCTACCACTCTGGCCAACCAGAACTCCCTGTCATTTTGCTCCCGATTGGGGAGCCAAATTCCCCAAAGCCCGCTCGACCCTACTAAAAGTTTAGCCCATCTGAATTTCACCCCCTCACCAGCATGCAGGTTAGTGCATTAAAATTGCACACTTGAAACTGTCATTTATTGCGACAATCATCTAATATTAATCTTTTACATGCAGATCCTGTTTTCCGATAGCAAATTAAAAGCATAACAGCTTACCTTTCCGCCGTGTCAACGCGGAATCGCTGCACCGAAGTCAGCAAGTCTCGCGCCACACCCACCAGATTTTGCAGATCGCCAGACACCCGCGCTTGCTCCTGACTGGTTTCTTGTGCCCTTAACTCCACTGCGGACATCACCTGGGCCACGGCGCGGCAAGTTTCCGTTTTTTCCCCCGCACTAGCCGCAATCGAGCTCGCCAGCACCTCCATGCCATTGGCCATCTGCATAATTTCTCCCACGGCCCGCTTAGCTCCTTCTGCCAGCTTAGTGCCTTCCATCACCTGCAGCGTTCCTTCTTCCATCGCCAGCATCACCGAGCCGGTTTCGCTCTGGATTTGCATCACGATTTGCTCAATTTCCTTAATATCCCCTGCAGCCAAGTCCGCCATCTGGCGCACAGCACCTGCGACGAACGCCGCCAGAACCTGGCCTGCTTCACCCCCAGCACCGGCGGCTTCCATACAGGCGTTGAGCGCCAAGAAGTTCGTCCGCTCGGCAATCGTGGAAATCTCCGCCACAATCGGGAAAATTTCTTGGGAAAATTCCGCCAGCCCCTTGACTTTTTGGGTGATTTCTGCTATGTTTTCCCCGATTGTCACAAGCGCCGCCACCGTTTGCTCCACCGCTTCCCCCCCCGCCGTCGCTGTCGCCGACACCGATAGAGCCATTTCTTCTACCTCTGTGGCGCTTGCAGCCACCCGCTCAATGGCCACCGTCATAAACTGGACAGAATCAACAGTGGCGGCAATCTCTTCGGCCTGCTTTCTGGCCTCCTCTGACCAGCGGCGAGTCAACATATCGCTGTCAGAGGCTCCTCTATTGATCTGTCGCGCCGCCTGTTTCACCTGGATCACCATTTCCCGCAGGTTTTGAACAGTGAGGTCAAACGAGTCAGCAATACAACCGAGGACGTCACAAATTAAAACAGCTTGCACAGTCAGATCCCGTCTCGCCGCCTTTTCCACCACCTGCAGTGCATCGAGCAGCATGCGCTCCAAGTCTTTATTCGCCTGCTCAAGCTCGTGAGCCTTCCGGTGCGCCTCGACAGTGATGGTGAACATCTGGCGGGCCATCTGGTTGAATTTCGCCCCCAAAATGCCAAATTCATCTTTTGAGTGGACTGTTGTCAGAGCGCTGAGATTGCCCTGAACGACCGCATCCAACTGGGCTTCCAGCTCTTGTGTGGCTCGCTGGATATGCTGGGTCGTCAGCTGGCCCATAGCGAAGGCACTCAGACCGGCAGCCAATCCCGCACTGGCTGCCACAGCGGCATTTTTTAGTGGCCAAATCGGATAGCTCGCTGCAGTGGAACTGACGGCTGCGGCGGCTAAAGCTGAAACCGCCCCAGTAATCAAAGCCGCCCACACCTGTTTCGTGGCCAAAGGGGCGTTTTCAAAGAAGGCCCGCCAGCCTTCGTCTTGGGTGACGGTTAGCTTAACGGCGGCGCTATCCACCGGCGCGAAGTCCGGCACCGGCTCGGAGACGCCGGCACTGCTGGCTATCTCCCGCTCCGGAATTAGGGAGCCATCGGTGATGTCGCTGAACCCTGGAGAATCTTCCGAGATGTAAAAATCTGGAATTTCGCCTAAGTCGTCAAAATCCTCAAATTCATCCAAAAAGTCAATACTTTGACCGGCACAAAGCGAGTTTTTTTGGCAGTCCGAGGTGCCGGTGGTAGCATTGGCAGCCTGGAACGGATCGTCGGCTGCATTCCCGTTTGACTGCTGATTTTCCGCCTGGAGGTTTTCATCGAAAGCCAGCGGAGCCAAGATTGGGCCAACCGGCTCAAAACTAGAAGTGGCCCTGTTTGGCTGAGGTGTGGCCATCAGGCCGGTCGAACAGCAGACTTCTGCCTGGGTGGGGAAAGTTTCTGCGCTGTCAAAAGCCAGCGCTGCCGGTTTTAACTCACCGGCACCCACAGGGGGTGTTCCTGGAGGCGGCACATCCAGGTTTGGCCTGATTGGGGCCGGCTGTTCAGGAGGCGTTGAGCGATCGCCGGCAATTGGGGGCGATCCAGGCATATCTGCCTGAGGTGCTGCCTCTGCGGATGCTTGTGCCGCTGCGGTTTGCAATTGAATGGCGTCAGTCAGGCCATTTTTGGCCAAATTAATTAAATCATACTTTTTGGTGAGGCGCAGTACCAACTCATACTCTTGCTTGGCCAATTCATACTGCTGCAGGCCGTAGCAGTAAATGTGGCCCCGCATTAAATGGGCACCAGGGTTTTCCGGGAAATCCTCCACTAAGCGCTCGACAATCGCCGCCGCCTGTTCGTAATGCCCTTGCCTGCAGGCCAG
>JALOOK010000137.1 GCA_025454445.1 Oscillatoria sp. Prado101
AAAGACGCTCTAATTCCGGTGGAGAGTCTGGACAGTCCCGAACAGCAGGCCAAATTAAAGCAGTTTGAGATTCAACCGGCACTTCCCGGTCAATTTCGATTTTTGACCCCGCGCATGGTGGGCTTTCAACCGGAAAGAGCGCTGCCTAAAGCCACCCGAATCCAAATCACCCTGAAAGCCGGTTTAGAAGACCTGAAAAATCACCGGCTCGCCCAGGATTTGGCGTGGACATTCAACACTGAAACCATCAAGCTGAGCAATTTGCCTGCCACTAAGAAAAGTCCCTATGCTGACCCAGAACCCATTGACCTAAAGCCAACACTGAAATTCACCTCCAATGTCGAGCTGGATTTAGTTTCGGTGGCGGAGCATTTGAAGCTAGTGCCGGTGGGCGGGACTTCGGCTGTGGGGCTGGATGTCGCTTCGGAAAAAGCAGAGGAACAGAACCGCAAAGGCGCGGAAGCTGCGCCTGACCCGGAGTCAAAATTTGACCCTTCCGCTCGCACCTGGAATTATACCATAATTCCCCGGCAAAGTCTAGAAAAAGGGACTCGTTACCGCTTGGAATTTTCCCCCGGTGTGCGTCCCGCCCGTGGCAATCTGCCAACGGAAAATACTTTGGCCAGCGAGGTGGAAACTTATGCGCCCCTGGCCTTCAAGGAAATCAAATATGCCGGACAGCCGGATGCGGGGGGAGCCTACGGACGGTTTGTTAAAGGCAGCGCCCTGCTGCAATTTAATAACGGGCTGGTAGCGGATTCCGTACTTCAGAATATTGCCGTTACCCCTGCGCCTAAAAAGGAGCCGCGACTTGTGCAAGCGGTTGAAAACCAAAGCGCTGTCACTCTCAACCCTTGGGCGTTAGAACCGGCAACCACTTACACCATTACCATCGGTGCCAACCTGAAAGACAAGTTCGGGCAAACCTTGGGCAAGCCGGTCACGGTGAAGTACGAAACCGGCGATGTGGCGGCGGACATCTGGGCACCCGAAGGCTTGAATATTTTCCCCGCCAGCAAAGACTTGCAGCTGAATATTTCGGCGGTAAATATGCCCGACTCCCAGTATAAAGCCGGCTTCAAGGTTGTGCAACCGGCAGATTTAGTCTATACCAACTCCGCCTATCCCAGAGAAGGGGGGTATAATTTACTCCCCAATACCGCTGACTGGCAATCTGTCCGGGTATCGGGCAAGAAAAATCAGTCTGCCGAAATTGCAGTCCCCTTACGGGAAAAGCTGAATTCCCCCACTGGGCTGCTCGCTTATGGCGTGCGGGCGCGAACCAATCGCTACCAGGAGAATGGGCTGGAGAAGTGGCGCGAACCGGCATTTTACGGGATGGTGCAGTTAACTAATTTGGGCGTGTTCGCCCAGTGGTTTCCAGAGTCGGGGCTGGTTCGAGTGCACCACCTCTCCGACGGTTCGGCTGCAGCCGGTGCGCCGGTGGAGATTTATCAATCGAAACTGGAGGCGAAATCTCAACCCAAACCCGCCCCTTGCGCCACCGGCAAAACCGACAAAACCGGCACCCTGCTGCTCAGCCGCCAGGATTTGCAGCAGTGTCTGAACAGTCAGAGTCCGGAAAAACCCCCAGAATTGCTAGTCATTGCCCGTGAAAATAAAGATTGGGCATTCGCCCGCACTCAGGAGTACAGCGGCGCTTATGGCTACGGCATCTATGCCGGCTGGGATGGTGGCAAACCACAATCGCGGGGCACAATTTTCTCCGACCGGCAGCTTTACCAGCCAGGAGAAACAGCATGGCTCACCGGCGCGGCTTACTACCTGCAAAATGGCACCCTCAAGCAGGACAAAAATGTCCGCTACACAGTCACCCTGGAAAGCCCAGATGGCAGCAAAACTAATTTGGGCGCTCAGACGGCGAACGACTTTGGCACCTTTTCTCTAGAAGTGCCGGTGAAACCCAACCAGCCGCTGGGCTACTATTCAGTCCGGGCAAAGGGAGATAGCGGAGCCGAAATTACAGGGCAATTCCGCGTCGCTGAGTTCAAGCCGCCCAATTTCAAGGTTGAGTTAAGCCTTGACAAACAATTCGCCCTGCGCGATGATAAAGTTGAGGCTAAAGCCAAAAGCACTTACCTGTTTGGAGCGCCGGTGGAAGGTGGAAAAGTTAAATACTACGTCACCCGCAACAAGACTCAATTCACCCCGAAGGGGTGGGAGAAATTCTCCTTTGGCCGGCAGTGGTTTTGGCCAGAGGAAGAACCTTCCGTTTCCAGCGATGTCCTGCAGCAAAATCAGGTGCTGGATGCCAGCGGTCAGAACAGTCTAACCCTGACTGCCGGCAAGGATTTGCCCTACCCGATGGTGTATCGGGTGGATGCGGAAGTCTCAGATGTGTCTAATCTGTCGGTGGCTAATTCCCAGACCTTTACCGCACTGCCTAGCGATCGCCTGATTGGCTTGCAAAGCAATTTTGTCGCCGATGCTGGCAAACCTTTTCCCATCCAAGTAATTGTCACCGATCCGGCAGGAAACGCGATCGAAGGTGAGCGGGTGCGCGTGGAACTGCAAAAGATGGATTACAGCCGCGTCACGCAGGTGGTGGAAGGGAGCCAAAATCCTCGAAATCAGGTCGAATACAAGACCGTGGCGCAAGCGGAGGTGAAATCGGGCAAGAGTCCCCAAACTGTCTCGCTCAACCCCCCGGAAGCCGGTTCCTACCGCATCCGGGCCAACTTTGCCGGTGCCAAAGATGAGATAACCGCCACTGATTTGCAAATCTGGGCGACGGGCGAAAGTGCGGTTTTTTGGGGGCGGCGCGGCGACAGCGAGCGCCTGGAAATCAAGCTAGACAAAGACACCTACAAACCGGGCGAAACAGCCACCGCGCTGATTCAGTCGCCCTACCCAGAAGCGGAGCTGTACTTTGCAGTTGTGCGCGATAAAACTCTCTACCGGACGATTGCCAAAGTTAAAGGAGGTGCGCCTCAGATTCAGTTCCAAGTCACCCCAGAAATGCTGCCGAACGCAGCAGTGGAGGCTGTGTTGGTGCGACAGGGCGCTCCTTTGGCTAAGGTGGAGCCGGGAAGTCTGGAAAACTTGGCGCGGATTGGCTTCGCTCCTTTCAAAACCAGTTTGGACGACAAGTATTTAAAGGTCAAAGTCACGCCCGAAAAAACAGAATTGCAGCCGGGTGCTGAGGAAACGGTGCAGCTAGAATTGAAGGACGAGCGCGGAAACCCAATCAAGGGACAGTTCACCGTTATGGTGGTGAATGAGGCGGTGCTGCAACTGAGTGGCTATCGCCCGCCGGATTTGGTGGAAACGGTTTATGCCGAGCAGTCAATTTCTACTCGTTTCGGCGATAACCGCGCTGATGTGGTGCTGCAACCCCTCGCCTCGCCGGTGCAAAAAGGTTGGGGTTATGACGGCGGGCTTTCATCGGGTGCTGCCAGCACTCGCATCCGCAAGGATTTCCAAGCTTTGGCTTACTATAATCCATCTGCTATTGCCGACGCTAAGGGGCGGGCTAGTGTTCGCTTTAAACTGCCCGACGATTTGACGACTTGGCGGGTGATGGCGGTTGCGGCGAGTGGGGATATGCGGTTTGGAAATGGGGATGCGACCTTGATCGCCACTAAACCTTTGATGTCTAATCCGGTGCTGCCGCAGTTCGCTCGTCCGGGCGACGTTCTGCAAGCCGGTTTGTCTGTAACAAACACTACCGGGCAAAAAGGAAATCTGGCGATTAATGGCGAGGTTAGCGGTGCGGTGAAGTTTGAAAAGAACCAGAACCGCCAGAATTTGCAAACGCAGGCGGAAGCCGGCACCCGCGCTTATCGCTTTCCAATGGTGGCGGCTAGCAAGGGTGAGGGTAAGGTGCGGTTTGTCACCCAACTGAATGGGACAGCTGACGCTTTTGAAGTGACTCTGCCGGTGAAGCCGCTAGATGTTGCGGAACAAGTCGTCGAAACCGGCACAACTGACAGTCAGGTGAAGATTCCCCTGAATGTCAACAAAAATGTTGTGCCAGACACCGGCGGGTTGGAGGTTTCTCTCGCCAGCACGTTAATTCCGGAGATTGCGGCACCGGCACGGCAGGTGTTTGAAGAGGATGACTTGCCTTTCCTAGAACCGGCAGCGAGTCAGCTGGCCATCGCAGCCAACCTGCAAATTCTGGGCAAACAGTACAAGCAGACATTTGCTGATTTCAACACCAGCCAACAGGCTGACCAGTCTTTCAATTGGTTGCAAAAACTCCAGCTGCCGGACGGCGGTTTTGCCGCATGGCCTGGGCAAGAGAAATCTGACCCGTTTGTCACTCCCTACGCGGCGGAAAGTCTTGCCAAAGCGAAGGCTGCCGGTTTTGCCGCCGATTCTGCGATGGTTTCTCGCGTGACGGCTTACTTGAAGAACATTCTGGCTGACCCCGGAAAATATGAGTTTTGCGACCAACTTTGCAAGACTCAGGTGCGGCTGGGGGCGCTGATGGCGCTGGCAGAACTCGGAGAGAAGCGCAATGATTTCCTGGCAGACATTTACGCGCAGCGGGAGCAATTCGATGCGGTAACTCAGATTAAATTGGCGCGGTACTTATCTCAGTTCCCAGAGTGGCAGGATGAGTCAAGAACGCTGTTCAAGCAGCTGCAGGAGACTGTAAATGAGACGGGGCGATCGGCTGCGGTGAATCTGCCCCCTGGCTGGCGGTGGATAAGCTCGCGCACGACGGCTCAAGCTCAAGTGCTGCGTCTCGCGCTCGCGCAAAAGAGCAAACCGGAAGTCACCGACCGGCTGTTGGAAGGGCTGCTAAATCTGCGGCGGAAGGGCACTTGGGGCAGCACTTATGATAACGCCGAAGCGCTCAAGGCTCTGGTGGAATACAGCAAAACGGAGCCAGCGCCGCCGAACTTTACTGCTGCGGTGAAACTTGCCGGCAAGCAGTTAGAGTCAGCTCAGTTTAAGGGGTACGAAAACCCCAGCCTGTCTCTGAATGTGGGGATGACGGAGTTGCCTCGCGGCAGCAGTGACTTACTCCTCCAGAAATCCGGCAAGGGCACGCTGCACTATCTGGTTGCGTATCGCTATCGCTTGCAGGGAAATCAGCCAGGGCGGTTTAATGGGTTGCGGGTGTCGCGAGAAATCCGCCCTGCGAATGAGGAAAAAGTGCTGGGCCGGCAAGAGCTTCGCGCTCCCGAACAGCCCCTGACTGTGAACAGCGGGCAGGTGTTTGATATTGGTTTGGAAATTGTCACCGATCGTCCTGTTGATCGGGTGGTGATTGCTGACCCGCTGCCGGCAGGTTTTGAGGCGGTGGATGGGAGTTTCCAAACCTCCACACCGGCAGTGCAGGCGCAGGCAAATAGCTGGCAAATTGGCTATCAAACGATTTATCGCGATCGCGTGGTAGCCTATGCCGACCGTTTGGAACCCGGAGTTTATACTTTGCACTATCTCGTGCGCTCGGTTACGCCTGGAACATTCCTGTGGCCAGGTGCGGACGTGCATTTACAGTACGCTCCAGAGGAGTTTGGGCGCTCGGCTTCCACGACTTTGGTGGTGAAAGAGTGAGGGGATAGGAAACCCCAGTAGCAGAAACCCGGTTTTTTTCAAAAAACCGGGTTTCTTTCTTGGTGAACTTGCCTCCGGCTCTATCCCTGGACGGGCGCAATTGGCCCGCCCCAACAGCCAGGGAACGAGGTGAGAACCCGACCAAAAGTGACTGGCGGAGGCGTCCCAGCACCCGGTTGAGGGGACTGCCCTATATAGGGATATTCAAAGCTTAGATGCGTTGGCCCAGGCGGGGCTGACCGGAATGCAGCTATAATCTATTGACAGCTTTTTCCTTTTAGCTTACAATCCAGAAAACTGACCAAAAAGTTCTCCTGTTCGCACCAGTCGCGAGTGGGGAGAGAGCAGTTTGTCCGCTAGGCTACAGTTTGTACCCCATCGAGAATCCATAAGGCCACAATGACCAGTTCCGAACTGGCCTCTTCGGAGGCCAAACAACAGACTCAAACTTCTGCCCCAAATCAAACAATGCTGTTTTTCCTGAAAGTAGCAGAGTCTCTATTTCTGACAGCTTTTATCTGTTCAAGCGTCCTAGCCATCCTTGTTCCAAGCGATCCTAAAATCGCCTCATCTATAGCTATTTCTATAGCTGGCTTTATTTTCTTCTTTCTCCTGAACAGGCAAGTGGTTAAATACGCCAACAATGAGTTCGATCTCAAGCGAAAAGCAGAGCTATATCTGGCCAGCACTAACCCATCCGCGAATAACTCGCTCGCCCCAGCGAGAGAAAAGGCTTTGCAGTATTGTCAAGAATTGATTGACGATTACAAGAGAACTCGCAGCCAATCGCGGAATCTTTACTACACTTTGCAACTCTCGACCATCTTCTTTTCTGGGGTGACACCAATTCTAGTGCTGGTAGACAAATTGGAAGCCGGTCAAAATTGGCTGAAGTGGCTTCCTGTCATCTGTCCGGCCATTGCCTCTATCGTTGCCAGTATCGTCACCTCTTTTCCCTTTCAGGAAAATTGGATTTCAGCCAACACGACTGTTGAGCTGTTAGAGGCTGAGCAAGAGAAATTTGTCTTGGGAGTGACTCCGCTTTATCGTTCCTATGATTCCTCCGATCCCGCGGAAGAAGACCAAAAGGCCAAGCAAGCAATCGAAAACTTTATTGTTCAGGTGAATAATATTCACCTCAAGCAATTGCAAGAATCAAAAAATACGACGGAACAGGAGGAACAGTCAGAGAAATATAGCTAGCGAGGCGGGTCACGCTGTCCCTAAGCTTAGGATGATTTTTCCAAACGGATAAGAGGAGAGAGGCGAGGATCACTTGCCTCTCTCCATCACAGGGTTTACTTTTTCCTTTCCCTACCGTTAGGCTACAAAATTATGACTGGCTGGTGCTGTGATCGCCGGCGATTGCAGAGGAATAACTTTAGAACTTTAGGAGGAATGAGTGTTGATGCTTACGCTAGATTTAGAACAAAAGCGTCCTTCCCAGGAGGATGTGCAGCAGATGTGGGGCGAATTGCAGGTAACACCTCTGCCATTCCAACATCCAGCCCTTGACGAACTGTTGGAGCGGTTGCGGGCAATTTACGTTAATGGCGGTGCCGATTTCGCACGGTTTCAGCTGTCAGAACACCCGGTTTTACAGTGGTTCGGCTCTCGGAACAAGCTGCATGAAATTAGCTTTTTCGATGGCTTCCTAACCGCACCGGCAGCCGCCAGCGCTTTGCCCTCACTGTCAATTCAAAATCCGCTCCCTTCCCCGCTCAATTTAAAAGAAGATACTAGCGCCTTTACCTTTGACGGGGAATTGGCCAAGGTTCTGGTGCGGGGCGGAGCTTATATGAGCTTTCAGGGGACTGCGAGCGAGGCGAAGGCGATTGGAGTGCGATTTTGTGAGGCTCTTTTTGGCCAGCGCTACGACGAAATCAAGATGTATATTTCTTATGATGCTTGGTCGCCTTGGTTTGGTAACGTTGCGTGGGATGTTACATGGTTTGGGGTTGACAAACGCAACCGCCAAATATGGATTTTATGCGCCACCGATACGGATTGAGAAGTCCCAGGCTGTTTTCCTGGATGTAGCTATTTCCTGAAATAACTAAAAAGTCACGCGCCACAGTCTTGAGGTCTAGCAAAGTCACAGAACAGCCCAAGCAAGGGGAAACTGCTGTCGTGAAGGCTGTTGCAGCCGCTCACAGGGTGCACTATTAACGCACCTTGCGGTATAATGAGGACGGGTGGGTGGGAGCGCCTTCTTATCCACTGCACGATATAGTTAAGGAATTAACAGATGGAATACGACCGCCTCAAGGCTGCAATAGTTTTGTTGCGGGAGGCTGCTAGCCGCCTGCACAGCATGGTTGAAATAACGCCTGCCGAGAGAGCGAGCAATCTGACCGTCGCGGAGGCGATGGAAACTGTGAAAAAAGCTCTGGCGGAAATGTCAGCTGCTGTTAATCCTCCCATCACCACTCAGATCCCTCAGGAGTTGCTGGATAAAGCTGAAGCGCTAGGAATTCCGCTAGACGATCTGGAAGTTCGGGTTGCCATTTCTTCTCACCACCCGAGCCAGCTGGCGGGTGTTCTGCAGGAAATCGAAAGTCGGGCTGCTAACATCAAGCGCAGGCGCGAATATTTCCTGGTGAGGCTTCCGGATATGCCGGTTGAGCAGTTGGGGCCAAGAGTGCCGGTTGTCACTGCTGCTGATTTGAAGTGGCCTGAAGAAGCTACCCCACCGGAAGTGATAAATGCCATTAAAGCTAAATACGGCATTGACAAACTGATGCAGCAGCGAACGTCGAGGTCATCTCTGTTTGAGAAGATTAAGGAGGCGAATGAAGCTTTAGGCAAAGCTCAGTCTGCTGAGCCGGTTTCCGACCCGGATGATGACGAGATTCCGTTCTGAAGTGCGGGGTGCGTTACGCAGTAAGGCACCTCACTGCAGTACCCTTGCTATAGGAAGTATCGCACTAACAGAAGTTATTGATTTAAAATCATGCTATCTACCCAAAACCCAACCACCGGCATCGATCCGGGAAGTCTGCGCCGCGTACACCACATCGCCTTCAACGTGCGCGATCTCCAGGCATCCCGCAACTTTTACGGCCATATCCTCGGTCTGCACGAACTCACCGGCGACGAGGTTCCCACAACCCTGCGAGAATTGGTCGCCGCCGGCAAAGTCAGCAACTTCGTCACCCCAGATGGCACGGTTATCGATTTGTTTTACGAACCGGATCTCGCACCGGCAGACCCAAACCCCAAACGCGCCTTTACCCGCGCCAATCACCTGGCATTCGACATCGACCCGCATTTATTTGACCGCGCTGTTGAGGTGCTGCGACAGCATGAAGTCCCCCTGGATCATGGCCCAGTGACCCGCCCCACCGGACGGGGAATCTACGTCTACGACCCCGATGGCTTTATCATCGAGATTCGCTGCGATCCTCTCGATACTTGACCGGCAACCATGCAGAAACCCGGTTTCTTTAAGAAACCGGGTTTCTCGATGACACCGGCTCCGGTTTGTGGCAAACTGTAAGAAGTGTAAAAACTGCTGCAGCTCCAACTGTCCTGGGGATGCCAGAAAAACCCATTCACTCGAACAATCCGCCGTGACTTCCAAGCGAATTATCCTCTGGTATCGCAATGACCTGCGGCTCCACGACCATGAGGTTTCCCAAAACCGGCAACTTTCGCGCCCAATTCTTGCTGGAAAGTGTTGCTGACCTCCGCCAATCCCTGCAAAAACTGGGGAGCGATCTGGTCATTTGCCAAGGCCGGCCTGAAGCGATTATACAACAGATCGCCAAACAACTGGGCGTCACAGCTGTCTATTTCCATGAGGAAGTGACCTCAGAAGAGCTGGCGGTAGAAAAGGCTCTCAGCAAAGCGCTGAAGCCGCTGGGTGCCGCGCTCAAATCTTTCTGGGGGCACACCCTCTACCATCCAGACAATTTGCCTTTCGGCATCAGCAATATCCCGGAAGTATTCACCAACTTTCGCAAGCGAGTCGAGCAATCCTCAGAGGTCGCTCCAACTTTCCCCACCCCCAAACGTCTCCCCCCCCTGCCCGAAATTGACACCGGCACCCTCCCGCAACTGGCAGATTTCGGACTTCAGCCACCCGCGCCCGACAAGCGAGCCGCCTTACAATTTAAAGGCGGGGAAACGGCTGGGCTAGAAAGAGTCCAGCAATACTTCTGGAAACAAGACCGGCTGAGAGTCTACAAAGATACCCGAAATGGCATGCTCGGCGCGGATTATTCGTCGAAATTTTCGCCGTGGCTGGCACTGGGCTGCCTGTCGCCGCGCTATATCTGGGAGGAAGTCCAAAAATACCAAGAAGAGCGGGTTAAAAACGATTCCACCTACTGGCTGGTATTCGAGTTGCTGTGGCGGGATTCGCGGGACAAGCGTTTGAAGCCGATCGATGCCTTGAAGATCTACGCCCTGAAAACGGCTCCGGCCTTCGAAGCCGCGTTGTTTTCCGGTGCCCGTCTGGCGGGTTCCGTGGACCAGTACGCCCAGCCGATCAAGACGTTCGCCAGAAATCTTGGCGTGGCCTTCCAGATCTTGAACGATCTGAACGACTGGCGCGGCGATGAACACAACAAACTGACTTCGGGCGGCGATCTGCTGGCGGGACGCCCCACGGTGCTGTGGGCGTTAGCGCTCGAAGGACTCGATGACTCCGCCCGGAGCGAATTGTTGGCGCTGCCCCAGGAGGATCAACGGCCGGTCCAGGAGCGGGTGCGGCGGGCCTGGGAGTTGTACCAACAGGCTGGGGTTTTCGACAAGGCGAACCGATTGGTCGACAAGCACCAGCAGCGGTGCGAGGAGATCGCGGACCAGATCGAGCCCGAGGCGCTGCGGCGGTTGCTGCACTATTTGATCGCCGTGGTCCTGGAACGGCCCGAGGAGCCGGGGTTGGTGCCCTTGGTGGCGATCGCCGACAACTAACACGGACGGTGCTCCGTCAGGATGCGTCTGTGCGCGAGTTAGAATTTGGGGGATTCCGTTGAAAGCGTCGCCTCGTTCAGCTCCGGAACTCGAAGCGTTGACGAAGATCTACTACGCGGCACCGGACGATTTGGCGGACTTCCGGGAGATCGACGAGGAGGATCTGCCGCCGATCTACCACACGCTGTTGGCGCATCAACAGCACATGACGGTCACCCTGGAAGCTCACAGCGGTTGCCCCGTCGAAGTCGAAGTGCTGCGGTCGGAACGCACCAGCACCCACTATCAGCGAAAAGTCCTGCTGAGGCGCATGAGCGACCGCGGCGCTGTTCTGTTCGGAATCGTGCGGATCACGCGCAGCCTGCTGCCCGCCGCGGTTCGCGACGAGATCGAATCGGAATCGACGCCGCTCGGAACCATCCTGATCAACAGAAATGTATACCGCGATGTACGGCTGCTCTCGTTTTGGGAACTGAAGCCGAGCCCGGAACTGTGCGAGATCTTTCAGCTCGAATCCCCTCAGACAATGTACGGAAGAACGGCGCTGATCTACTGCGACAGTGTACCCGTCATCGAGTTGTTGGAAATCGTCACGGCGGATTGACTCGCACCTACAATCAACGTAGGGTGAGCGCAGTTGCTACCTGCCTGAACACATCTGTAAAGGGGTTTTCCGAGTCGCGACCAGCGGCGCTGCTAGGCCGCTCGGACATTCCCGCGACGACATCAATCCCGCACGTACTGAAGCTCAGGAAACGCCATGAAAGACAGCTACGACTGTGTTGTGATCGGAGGAGGCCCCGCAGGTTCCACGGCGGCGGCCCTGGTCGCCGAGGCCGGCTTTTCCACGCTGCTGATCGAGCGGGAGCGAATGCCCCGTTTCCACGTGGGCGAATCGCTGATGCCCGAAACGTACTGGACGCTCCAGCGACTGGGCATCCTGGAGCAGATGAAATCCAGCAAGTTCACGCGGAAGCTGAGCGTGCAGTTCGTCAATGCCTCGGGCAAAGAATCCCAACCGTTCTTTTTCCGCGACCACGATCCGCGCGAATGTGCTGAAACTTGGCAGGTCGAGCGAGCCGACTTTGACAAGATGCTCTTCGACAATGCCGCCGACAAAGGGGCCGAATGCCGCGACCGCACGCGAGCGTTGGCCGTTCGATTCGACAACGGCCGGGCCACGGGCTTGACGGTGCAAACCGATGAAGGCCAGCAGCACGACGTCGCATCTCGGGTGATTATCGACGCGACGGGCCAGCAGGCGCTGATCTCCAACGCGTTAGGCATCCGCGAGGAAGATCCCAAGCTGCGGAAGGCGGCGATTTGGGGCTACTACCGCAACGCTCGACGCGATCCTGGCGATAACGGCGGCGCCACCATCATTATGCACACGCGCGAAAAGCGTTCGTGGTTCTGGTTCATCCCGCTCTCCGACGACATCACCAGCATCGGCGTCGTGGGCGATCGGGACTACCTGCTGAAAGGTCGTGGCCGACCGGCGGATGTCTACGAGGACGAACTGGTGCTCTGTCCCGCGCTGGTCGAACGTTTGGCGAACGCCGAATTGGTCAGTGAGTTCCGTGTCACCAAGGAGTTTTCCTACTCGACCCGTCAGCAGGCGGGCGATGGCTGGGTGCTGGTCGGCGATGCGTTCGGGTTCATCGATCCCATCTATTCGTCCGGCGTCTATCTCGCGCTGCGGTCGGGCGAATTGGCGGCCGACGCGGTCGCCGAGGGACTTCGCC
>JALOOK010000138.1 GCA_025454445.1 Oscillatoria sp. Prado101
CGCGCCGTGCGGATTGTCCATCTGCGGAGGTTCAAACACTCCCGTCCAAATCGCCCGACCGGCATCCCGCTCAATCTCAAAACCCCGCGTCCGCACATAGCGGTTCAGGTAACAAGCCTTCCCATTGCTAATGCGCACCCCGTGCAGCATCCCATCCCCATCAAACCAGTGATACTGTCCAATAGGCGGAAACTGCGGATTCGGGCCATTGCGCAAAAACATCCCAGACAAATCACTGGGCAATTCGCCAATTACCTTCAAATCCTCAGCAGACACCTCTTCGGGCACCGGCGCAAAATTACCCTCCAGATAAGGATTTCCTGCCGCTATAGCCATTTTCTCTGCTGTCATCGCCAATTAAACTGTTACCGAAACAACTCAGGTACTTCCAGATAATAATAACCTTTCCCCCAGGATAGCTGCAACCCGTTGCCCCAGATACCCTCTCCTCCTATCGATAGAGGTTGCGGCAATCTCCAGAGAGCTAAGCTATGATTAACTTCATCAAAACTGCACAACTACCAATTAACAAATCCTTCACAATCACCCAACATGACCGGTCGTCGAGCCTTCTTGCAGCAGAGTGCCAGTTTACTCAGCCTAGTGGGACTGTCCCTAGTCGCCTGCAACACTGCCCCCACCGACAACCCCAGCCAACCACACACAGCAACCACCATGAAACTGCACAGCACAGCATTCAACCCCAACAACCTAATTCCTTTCCAACACACCTGCGATGGCCAAGACATCTCCCCGCCCCTCAGCTGGGACTCGCCACCCGCCGGTGCAAAAAGCCTCGTCCTGATTTGCGACGATCCCGACGCCCCCAGAGGCAGCTTCGTCCACTGGATACTCTACGACCTCCCACCCCTAGCCCACCAACTGCCCTCAGGAGTCCCCAAACAGCCCAAACTGCCCACCGGCGGCGTCCAAGGGAAAAACGACTTTGGCAACCTCGGTTATGGAGGCCCTTGTCCCCCCAGCGGCACCCACCGCTACGTTTTCAAACTCTACGCCCTAGACAAACAGCTCGACTTGCAGCCGGGCGCAACAAAAGCTCAAGTCCTCAAAGCAATCGAAGGCCACAATTTAGCCACAGCCGAGCTCATCGGACGCTACGCCCGAAAGCGCTAGAAAGCCGGCACGCCCCACACAACCTCCCTCTTCCTCTTGGCGTCCGGGCGCGTCGGGCGCGGTTCAATTCCCTTCCCTAACGCTGCAATTTAACAGCCGTGCCCGTAGCCGTAATCAGCAGCAAAGCCCCACTGCCGCCAAGACTGATAGTGCCGGTGTCAACCTCAATGCCAACCACAGCATCCGCGCCCAGCTTGCGGGCGCGTTGCTCCAGTTCAGCCAGCGCCTCTCGGTGTCCCCGCTCAAACACCTCCTCATAGCTGCCGGTGCGCCCGCCGATAATATCCCGAATGCCGGCAAAAAAATCTCGCACAGCATTGCTGCCATAGACCACTTCAGCTGTTACAATCCCCAAATAAGCTTGAACAACCGCACCTTGAATGACATCAGTTGTTGTTAAAATCATAAATTCCCCTCACGCACGCCCATCACTTAGCACAGCTGCCGTTTCCAAACACAACTATTCCTGATTCAATATTGAGGCTAGAGTAGCACACACAAGTGACCCGAAGAGAGCAGACCGTGCAAAAGCAGACTTTATTTGTACTCAGTTCCTTGCTATTGGGAACAGTGGCAGCAGCCCAGCCGCCGAGCGCCAGAGCCGAAACGCCCGTCGCTCAAACCAACAGCAACAGCCAACAATTGAAGGACCTCTTGCGGCAAGCCCGCCAGTTCGTGGACAGAGGAGACTTGCCCAGCGCCCTGGCAATTTACCAGCAAGCCGCCAGCTTGGACAGCAGAAACGCCCGGATTTTCTCTGGCATAGGCTACTTGCAAGCGCGTCAGGCAAACTACCAGGCTGCAGCGGACGCCTACCGGCAGGCGGTTGCCCTCGATCCGAAAAATGCAGATTTCCAGTACGCCTTGGGCTACAGTCTGGCCAATGCGGGAGACAATACCAGTGCCGCATTTGCCTACAGTCGCGCCGCCTCCCTCGATCCGAAAAACGTCAATGCTTTTCAGGGGCTGGGCGTGGTGCTGTTGCGAGCCGGTGACTACAGCACAGCCCTCAATGCCTTCCAGCAAGTCATCGTCCTCGACCCCAAAAACTGGAAAGCCTATGAGTCGATGGGGTCAATACTCGTACAGCAGCAACGCTATCCAGAAGCGATTCAAATCCTCCAGCAAGCCGCCCGGCTCGCTCCCAGGGAAGCCAGCGTGCTGGTGAGTTTAGGCAGCGCCTTCCTGGCCCAGGGCAACCTGAGCGCAGCTCGCTTGCAGTTAGAGCGAGCCGCCGGGCTGGCTCCCAGGAATGCCGAGATTTACTTCCAAATTGGCCAAATTTTGCAGAATCAGAAAGACTTTGAGCGTGCTGTAGGCGCGTATCAGCAAGCCTTCTCCCTCAACTCGCAGTTGGTGGAAGCCCAAGCGGCGATTGGCGCGATTCGGCTGCAGCAGCAGGACTTCCTGCGGGCGATCGTGATTTATCAGGAAGTGATTCGCATCTCTCCCCAAGACGCCGCAGCTTACTATAACCTGGGTCTGGCTTACCAAGGCCGGCAGAGCCTGCGAGAAGCAATCTCCGCCTTTGAGCAAGCCCGCACGCTCTATCAGCAGCAGGGCAATATTGAATGGGTGCAGAAAATCGATGAGGCGCTGCGGGCGCTGCAGCAGTGACAGTTGTTCGGCTTGATTGTGTTTCCTTAAATTCCGAGTCTCCCGCCACTCTCCCGGTGCTGCTCAAACCCCCTGTGTCAACGGTAAGGTCGGGGTAAACCGGCCTCGTGGGCGGAGAGTTGTCTGCGCACCGACTTGGGGAAATCATAAGCTATGGCGCATTTTATTTACACTATCTATCTCTACCTGAACGCTCGGGGGCGGGCACAGTGTCCCGCCCATACAGGCTTGTAAAGCCAAACAGACCGGCTCTGTTCCCTTACAAGAGATAAGCAAATTAAAAGCCAAACAGCTTATCCGCGCAGTTGAAAATAGATCGCGCAAGCACTCTAAACTCTAATCAGCAAACTCTAATCAGCCAGAGGCTGCTGAGCAATTTTGTTCAAGCCCACCGACTGCAGCAGGCTTGCCCAGTCAGCAGCCAGCGCCGAATTGCCCGCCGAAGCCCGACGGGCAGCAGCGAGGGCGCTGAGAGTGTCCTGCCAAAGGCCAGCGGATGCGTAAACGGCGACGCGCTCGCGCACTGACGCCTTCTGTAAATTGCCCACAAGTGCCGGGTTTGGTTCAACCCGCTGCACCCACCCTTCTACAAGCTGGTCATCCTCAGGGATGTCAGCATTGCAACTGATGGAAAATTCCCAGCGGTAATCTTTGCCTACCTCTAGCGGTGGCAGCCCTGCCGTATCGGGCAGACTGATGCTAATCACACCGGGTTTACCAGCGGTGTTGAAAGTCGTCTTGTAAATCGACTGGTCGTTTTTATCGAGCAACTCAAACTGCACCGTTTGCGGGGCAGTGGCGGGAATGTAGAAAAAGAAACTGGGATAGGGGGATAAAGTTTGCCCCAAGTTGGTTTCTGGCATCAAAGCGATCAGCGGCTCTTTGCACACCGTCACCGGCCCGCGAGTTCCCGCCCCTTCCCGCCGACCGGGCAGCCCTCGTGCCGGTGGCTTAAACCCCAGACTTTCCGCTACCAGAAAACCCCCTGGTGTTCCTGATGCCGGCACCCGCGCTGGTGGCGTCAGCTGCGCCAGCGCCCCTGCCGGAAAGCCAGAACCCCACAGACTCAAGCTAGAAGCGAGAGCTGATATTATAAGCCCAAAGCTATATTTTGTCAAAGGCATGCTAGATTTTAGATTTGAGATTGTAGAGTAGATATTTTAGTTTTTATTTGGCAAGACTTGCCCAGAATCTTGACCTGTAATATCACGTTGGGTTGAATATCCATAAGATCTCTCAGTCAGGGCATTTGTCTCCCTATAATTGCGGATAATCTTCCCCAAGCCCCATCCAACCCGGAGCATTACGGATGCCTCCCCCCAATAAATTTAGATATTTCCGAATGAATAGTATTTACAAAATGCGACGGCTTGCCGGCAGGTTTTGTGTCGAAGCTTTCTTCCGGAACTCAGAAATGTGTACAAATTGCACACAAAGTAGCCCCGACACTTGGGTGCCCAATGCCAAGGGGTTAGGGGTTAGTGGTTAGGGGTTAGGTGTTAGGTGTTAGGGGAAAGCCAATGCCCCCTGGCCGCTCGCCCGCTCGCCCGCTCGTCCGCTCGCCCGCTCGTCCGCTCGTCCGCTCGCCCCCTGCCATGATCCCCCATCTCCGGAGCCCAAAGCTCAGCCCTCAGTCTTGCTGCGAGTCCGCCACCCCACCACCCAGTAGACATCGACCGTTTGATGCTTGCCCTTGAGCACCAGCGGACCCCAAGGCTCAACTAGAAACTGATCCTGGAGGTGAACCAGAGTTTCCTTGGCGATCAGCACCCGACAAATGCTGGACTGGCGGTCTTTCTCGCAACTTTCCAGACGGGAGGCAATATTGACGCTATCACCAATAATGCCGTATTCCAGGCGCTCAGAGCCGCCCAAACTGCCGGCGACAACCGGGCCGGTGAAAATCCCCACCCGCATCTGAACCACCGGCAGCCCCCGCCGCTTCCAGTCCTGATTCAGCTGCCCGAGGCGCTCGCCAAAGGCCAGACCGCAAGCCACCGCATGGCGGGCGTCCGAGGCGATTTCCTCCTCAGTTGTGCGAGCCACCGGCACCCCAAACACCGCCATAATGCCATCGCCGGTAAACTTGTTGACAATGCCGCGATGCGCCGCCACTTCGTGGGTGAGGGCGGAAAGATATTCGTTGAGCCACTCCATCAGCCGTTCCGGAGGCAGCTGTTCGGAGATCGTGCTGAAGTCTTTGAGATCCGTGAACAGCATAGTGGCGGTCAGCTTTTGTCCGGGAAGTTTGCCTTCCTTGAGCAAGACAAAGCGGTTGTTCCAGAGGGCGTCAGCAACTTCTGGGGAAGTGTTTTGCCCCAAAAGCTTCATAACAATTTGCTGCTGCAGACCGGCTTGATACGCCCGGTATGTTACCACCGAGGTAGCGGTGAGAGCCAGAGATAGAGCCGGTGTTGCCACCGGCACCCATGTGGCGCGAGTGAACAGGTAGAAACAAGTGGCCGAGAGCACCCCCAACATTGCAGTCCCACTGAGCGCCAAAACCGCAGGATGCCGGCTGCACCAACCCACAGTGCCCCCGACAGCCGCCCACAACGCCACCCACAGCAGCTCCGCCCATTCTGGCCAAAACCCGAACAGGGGGCGCTCCCCCAAAACAGCACTGAGGATAAGGCTTGCGATCTGGGCGTGAACAAGCACCCCAGCCATTTTCGGCTCCGTCCGATTGGCTGGACTGTAGGGAGTCAAGAAAAGGTCTCTTCGGCTGGGCGCTGTGTAGCCAATCAGGACAATCTTGTCTTTCACCCAGTTCGGATCGAGCCACCCGTACAAAACCTGCCTTAGGGAAACAGTCCGCGCCACATGGCTCGGCGAGCGGTAATTGAGCAGAATCTGGTAGCCTTTGTTATCAATCCTTTGATAGCCGCCAGAATTTTCCTCCAGCGGCAAAAACGCAGCCATTCCCCAGCGGATGGAGTTAGGATTGTGAGGGCTGTTGTTGGGCTCGTGTCCTTTGGCCGCCAGATATTGCATAGCCAGTTGCATGCCAAAAGAAAATAGGGTCGTGTCTTGCCTCAGGTTGCCAAACAGCAAACTGCGACGGACCACCCCATCTGGATCTTGCAGGATGTCGTTAAAGCCAATGCGCTCGACCGGCACATTTGGCGGCGGCGGCACTTCCAGGGTTCCCGTACCGGACGTCCCCATTTTTGCTATGGCAATCGTATTCGGTTTTTGCAGCTGAGCCTTCAGTGCCAGTGCGCCTTTCCCTTGCGGGATATCGCGAAACACATCTAAGCCAATCACAGCCGGCTGGGGAAGCTGCAATTTCTCCAACAGCTGCGCCACCACCTGATCGGAGAGCGTTGATTGCCGCAGCGCCTGGATGTCTTCCTCTGTGATGCCCACCACCAGCAGCCGGGGATCTGGCCCAACATCGGCCCTTCGCAGCACCATCTGGTCGTAAGCCATCAGTTCTAAGTGCTGCAGCCCACCCAAATGCCGCACAGCCAGGAGCGACACGCTGCAAGCAACAGAGGCGAGCGCCACTACGCCCGCACCAGTTAAGTCTGGCCGTTTCTCGCCAAGCAGGCGCAATAACTTAGCAATCACGGATGACCTTGAACTCGGAGCTGTCAGAGAATAGCGCCACATCGGTCAACTGATGCTGATAGAAGTTTTTGTGTTTGCCGTCCAGTCAGCCCCACTGTTGCCAGCCCTTTGAGCGCGATGTTCCCAGGAGAGACTTGATTAATCGAGTCTCTGCGCTGTTTTTATGCCCATCCTCAACTTATGTTCCTACACTAAGACATTTTCCGCCCGCCGTCGAGGGGTCTGGCATATCGGGGGTCAGACCCCTTGCCGACCGGCATGATCGACAGGGGGGTAATGGTTTCTCCTTTGTTCCCGATTCCTTGTTACTTCTGGCTTGAGATCGGGAGATTTGACGAAAATATAAGAGTTTGAGCACCGGCGCGGGCCGGTCGGCATAGCTGAGCTGGCCGGCCCTATGGGCCCTACTTGAATGAAAAACCAGATTATATCATTTTGTTACAGGTAAAACCCCTGGCATCTCCCCTGAAGCAGTTGACAGTGGGGTGCTCAGAAATGCTCAAATGGTGTGGGGAGGTTTAGTTCAATTTGCAGCAACCTCACATATATTTTCCGTGAACCCGCCCCAAAGCGTGCACTACAGCATCAGGGAAAGGCCACCGTGCGATTGCCGGGGGCAGGTAATTGCTGCGCGTCAGAGGTCGAGGTGCGCCGGCAGCCCCAGCAATGGCCACCGCCGGAACTTGAACTGCCGGTGCCGACGGCCACAGC
Organism: Oscillatoria sp. Prado101; assembly: GCA_025454445.1. Classification (GTDB taxonomy): domain Bacteria; phylum Cyanobacteriota; class Cyanobacteriia; order Cyanobacteriales; family Oscillatoriaceae; genus Oscillatoria. Next base: position 7,036 of record JALOOK010000138.1, read on the forward strand.
CTTTGGAGAGCGAAATCTTCCTCGCGCCGGTCAGCCCTCAAGCCGGCACCGCCTCCGGGCTTCCCGAACAGCGCACGCTCACTGGCCAAGAGGCAGCGGCGTCGAGCCGGTGCGGCGTCTGAATTAGGCCCAACATCTGTCCCGGATGTCAGGGCAGAAAACTTATGCCTGCCGCCCGCCGTGGGACTGATATATTTCTGCTAGATTATCCTTGTAATCAACCGGCATCCGTTGATCTGCCCCAGATCATCCGCGTAAAATACAGGGGAGGAATCAGACGCGGTATCGCTCACATAAAATGTCCATTACTCCCCAGCTGCCATCAAGTTAGAGGAGCTAGCAATATGCTTAACACCGACGGGAGTTTTAGTGCCAGTCTCTACGAGATGTGGCATGAAATTTCCATAAAGACTGCCAAATTAATGGCGGCTGACCGTGCGACTATTTTCTTAATAGATGAACAAAAGAACGAACTCTGTTCGATTGCTGCCAGCGGTGATAGAGGAGTCATAGAAATAAGGATTCCCGCCAATCAGGGGATTGCCGGTGAGGTGGTAGCCCTCAAGAAAAGCGTCAATCTTCCCAGGTATTTCGATGAAAGTCCTGGCTCAGCTGCAGCAAAAGAGCTGGAGCGCCAAACCGGATACCGCACCCATTCTCTACTGGCACTGCCCCTGTTTAATGAGAGAGGCAAGCTGATTGCAGTTGTCCAACTCCTCAACAAACTGAAAAGCCCTGACGAACCGTCAGCGCCCCTGTCTGAAAGAGTTGACCCATCAGGCTTTACGCCAGCCGACGAAGCGCGGTTTGCCGAATTTGTCCCTCTGCTTGAGCCAGTTCTGGAACGGTGCCTCAAGGCGGTATCAGCTGCCGGTGCGCTGACAACTTCCAGAGAAACTTCCTCCTCGGAACCCAGGCAGGCAACCTCAGGAAATGGCGAAAGGCCCAGTCAAAGCGCCCCGCCAGCTTCAAACAGCATACAGGCTTTCAATGAAAACTTTGAAATTCTGAATGTTATATTTGACAGGGGGCTGGAAGCAACTCTGCACCAAATGTTGCGGGATGTCAGCCAAACAGCGGGAGAATTGCTGAATGCAGACAGGACGAGGATTTTTGTTTTTGATGAGGCCAACAGTGATCTGTGGGCGGTGGCGGACGGTGCGGAGGCAGCTTTAGAGATTGGCATTCCTGCCGATAAAGGAATAGTCGGGGAGGTGGCTCAGACAAAGAGAGCGGTGAATATACCACTGGATTTTTTTGACGACCCGCGCTCTGCAGATGCCAAGAGATTATACCATAAAACCGGATACCGCACCTACACGGCGCTGGCAGTGCCGGTACTGAGTGAGGGGGGAGATTTAGTTGCGGTCGTCCTGTTCCTGAATAAGTTGAAAAAAAAGCATCAGGCAACCGATACCTTAGGGAAAAGAATTGATACAAAGAGCTTTACGGAGGCGGATAAAGCGCTTTTTGCTGAACAAGCCCCGCAGATTCGCCTGATTCTGGAAAGATGCCGGCTGCTGTACGCTGCAGCCCAGAAACAGCGCTTAACCGCAGCGCTGATGGAAGCCACGCGCTCTCTGGCACAGAGCAGTTTGGATTTAGACGCAACTCTCCAGCTCTTGATGGGGCAGGCGTTGAGGCTGGCGAAAGCAGATCGCTGCACCCTGTGGGTTTTAGACCGGCAGCGCGACGAGCTGTGGACGAAAATCCCCCTAGCTGGTATTTTAAAAGAAATTCGCATGCCGATGGGGGTGGGTTTTGTTGGGCGAGTCGCGGCAACCGGCGAGGCGGTCAATATTCCCTTTGACCTGTACGACTGTCTCGATACGGAGACGGTGAAAAAAACGGATCGCGATCTAGGCGGCTATCGCACCTGTAGCATGCTGTGCGTGCCGGTGTTCAACCCCGATGGGGAGCTGATTGCTGTCACCCAATTAATTAACAAGACAAAACAGGGCGAGAGCCCAACTTACGATCCTGATCGCTGGCCAAATGCTCCTTTTGGCTGGCAGGCGAGCTTTAATCGCTCCGATCTGGAATTGATGCGGGCATTTAATATTCAAGCCGGCTGGCTGCTGCAAAATGCCAAGCAGTTTGCAGCGATTGA
>JALOOK010000139.1 GCA_025454445.1 Oscillatoria sp. Prado101
AAATTCCAGACAAAGTGACTTCCTTTGAGAAAGAAGCTGCGTGCGTCAAGTCTAAAGGCCATTTGCCTTTGGGGTTCGGGCGCGGAGGCGATTTAGACAAAGCCACCTAGCAGGCGGAAATCGGGTTTAGATAGTTGTGCATGGACTTTTCAGAGCAACCACCCGCCTTTGGTTTTCGGGTTCGGGTGGCTGTCTTGAGCAAAGTATAGCATAGATTAGCATATGGTGGCAAATCGCTTGCTGCTGCCAGCCCTCACCGCCGGGCTCAGTTCTTTCTCGATCTTAGGCTGGAACAGGGTGCTGTTGGTAGCTGAATCCTTAGATAATGCAGCAGTAGGGTGTGCTCAAGGGCACCCCACCTAGAGATATGAGGCATCTGTAATGCAAGATTTGGATACGCGGGAATGGCTGCTCACCAACGGGCTAGGCAGTTTTGCCTGTGGGACGGTCTGCGATGCCCTGACGCGCACTTATCACGGCTGGCTGGTTGCGGCGCTCGAACCGCCCATCCGGCGCACGCTGTTGCTGTCGCACATAGAGGCAACCCTGGAAGTGGCGGGGCAAGTATTTCCGCTGGGAGCGAATTTTTGGATTGATGGCACGATTGCCCCTCGCGGCGACCAGTTGCTGCGCTCTTTTGAGATTGAACCGGCACCCACCTGGGTTTGGCAGCAGGCTAACTGGCAGCTGACGCGACAGTTGGTGATGCCGCACGGGTATGGCCATCAGGGGAATGCCGGCCCGCAAACCTGTCACCAGATTTTGATCAAATACCGCTACGTCGGTCGGGTGCCGGGGAAGCTGAGGTTGCGACCGCTGATTGCCGACCGCGACTTTCACCACCAGCAATTTGCTGAGCCTTCTTTGCACTTTTTGCAGTTGCTGGGGGAGGGGGAACTCCGCTTGCAAGCGATTCGCGGCGAGACTGCCGGTACGCCCTGGCAGTTGCGCTGGAGTGCCGGTGACTATGAAATTAGCGGCTGCTGGTATTTTAATTATCACTATCCGGAGGAAACCAAGCGGGGGCTGTGCGACCGGGAAGACCTCTACAGTCCTGGTGAGCTGACGGTTAGTCTGAAACCGGGCGGTTCGGTGATTTTGGAAGCGCGGGTCGAGTGGTCAAAGCCTGAGGGGGAGGGGAAAAATCTCCAGCCGCCAGCCACTATTTACCAGCTGCCATTGCCCCCGGCAGACAATGCCGAAGAGTCAAAATTAAAGTTCGACGCGGTTGTCACCGCTGAGGGGGAAAGGCTCAAGCAGCTGTTTGGCCCGCTAACTGCTTACCCATCCACTTCGCAGGGGGAGGGGGAGGTGGCCCAGAACGAGCGGGAGGCGATTTGGCGGCAGTTACTGAGCGCCAGCGACCGGTTTATCGCCTACCGCGCCTCGATTGATGGCCCGACTGTGATTGCCGGCTATCCGTGGTTTAATGACTGGGGGCGGGATACGCTGATTGCTCTGCCCGGACTGGCGCTGGCTACTAAACGCTTTGGGTTGGCTAAAGGGTTGCTGCAAACGTTTGGGCGTTACTGCCGGCAGGGTTTGATTCCCAATACTTTCCCCGATGCCGGTGCTGAGCCTTTTTATAACAGCATTGATGCGTCGCTGTTGTGGGTGGAAACGCTGGGGCTTTATCTGGAAGCTACTCAGGACTGGGGTTTCTTGCCGGAAGCTTATCCGGTGGTGCGGCAGATTTATCAATCTTTGACAGATGGCACTCGCTACAACATCCGGGTTGACCCCTCGGATGGGCTGCTGGTGTGGGATGCGCCAGGGGTGGCGCTCACTTGGATGGATGCTGTGATTGATGGCGTGCCGGTGACGCCGCGCCGGGGAAAGCCGGTGGAAATCAACGCTCTGTGGTACTCGGCACTGTGCTGGGCGGCGAAGTGGGCTGAACGTCTCGGCAAGCGATCCAAGCAGCGAGCTTATAAGAAACAGCAGGAAAGCATAGCACGTCAGTCGCGTTTTGTCAAGGCATCTTTGAAAAAGTTTTGGAATGCCGAGCGGGGTTATTTTTACGACAGGATTGAGCCGGATGGGCGACCTGACCCCCAGATTCGCCCGAATGCGGTTTTGGCCCTGTCGCTGCACCATTGCGGGTTTCCAGAGGAGCAGGGGCGGCAGGTTTTGCAGGTGGCCAAAGCCAAGCTGCTGACGCCTTTTGGCTTGCGCAGCCTGGCTCCAGATGACCCGGAGTATGTCGGCAGTTATGCCGGCGACTGGCAGCATCGCGACTGCGCCTATCACCAGGGCACGGTTTGGAGTTGGCTGATTGGCCCGTACATGCGGGCGTGGCAGCGGTTTTATCCCGATCAGCCGATGGGCTTTGACTGGCAGCCCCTGCTGGATCACCTTTACCGGCAGGGTTGCCTGGGGTCTGTTTCGGAAATTTTTGATGGCGACGAGCCCCATTTACCCCAGGGGACGTTCGCTCAGGCTTGGTCAGTTGCGGAGCTAATTCGTCACTGGCCCAGATAGGGGCGTGGGGGCTGGGGGCTGGCGATTTTCCAGCCCCCAAAGATGCCTGGGGTGCCGGTCAAGCCATACCAGAAACCGGGTTTCTTTGGATGGTAGGGGGGCTACCGGCACGGAGACTGCCCCCGCCGCCTTCTAGCTGTAGCCCCTACCAGGCGGCCACGGGGGGCCGCCCCTACAGCTTGCCAAAGCTGAACCGCTGATCGCCAAACCGCCGATCACAGCCGGGAGAGTCCACTCACCAACCGGCAGTCCAAGGCCCACAGTTCAACAGCGACATTTTGGGCAATCTACTGAAAGCCTTGCGCTGTAAGGGTTTTGATAAGTTTTGAGAATGGCTCAGGCTGGATTTGAACCAGCGGCCGAGGGCTTATGAGTCCCTAGCTCTACCCCTGAGCTACTGAGCCGTGTTTTTCTCACGTTGATTAATCTAACACGTCAAACCGGCTTTGGCAACCCCTCTGGGAAAAAAAATCAAAAAAAATAAAGGGAGCCAATTTGGCTCCCCGGACAAACCCAGCTCCCCAATCACAGGGGTGGGACACTACCGAGGCAGATAGGCAATGGGGTTAACTGCTCCCTGTCCGCGAGGGTGGACTTCAAAGTGCAAGTGGGGGCCGGTGCTGAAGCCGGTGCTGCCCATTTCAGCGATTTGCTGGCCTTGATCGACCTCTTGGCCTTCCCGCACCAGAAGCCGGTCGTTATGAGCGTAGAGGGTCGTAGTCCCATCTGGATGGGTAATTTCAACCAGATTGCCGTAGCCCCCATCGTTCCACTGAGCGTAGGTTACCGTTCCGGGGGCGGAAGCTACGATCGGCGTGCCAACCGCAGCGGCAATGTCAATTCCCCGGTGCATGCGTCCCCAGCGCCAGCCATAGCCTGAGGTGAACTCTCCCTGAGCCGGCCAGATATAGCCATTAAAGACAGCACCGCCTTTGGGCAGGTAGGTGTCGGCGGGGGCTAGAGGAGGTAACTGCGGGGAAACCATCCGGGGCTGAAGCGGCTGTTCGTAGGAATCCGGGCCGGCGAGCGGTGCCGTTGCCACGACTTGCTGCCCCACCGGCAGCGGTGCCGGTTTGGCTATGACAGGGACAGCCACGGGGGCGGGAGCCGCCATTTCAGAGGGAAGCGCAAGGGCCGGCAACTGCTGCTCTTGGTTGCCGATTTGTCGTTTCCAAGCTTGACTGTACCGGTCTGGAGTGAACTCTGGATTCACTGGTGTGGCTGGCGCAGACGGCTCGCTAGCAGACGCTGCCTCTTGCTGCTGCACTGGCGGAATCACGGGCACTGACACCGGCTGCTGCACCTGCGGAATCACGGGCACTGACAGCGGCTGCTGCACCTGCGGAATAGCCGGCACTGCCACTGGCCTGCTGAAAGCCGACACGGGCAGTGGCTGCGGGGGTGCAGAAATCGTGGCGCTGGCGGCGGCATTTTCTTCCTGCTGCCGGCGATACTTCTCCCTGAGCTTTTCGATTTCCGCCCTCAAGCTGTCCAGCGAGGGGCGAGCTTGCTCTTCGGTTAGGGCGGCGGGCGACTGGAGGGGCTCCGGAGCTGCGATGCCTGATGGCGTGGGGTTTAGCTGATTTTGCTGCTCCTGAGCCACCAATTCCATGTCATCCGGCTTGGGCGGGAGAATGGCCGAGCTGCCCGCACTCTCTGGTGGGGACGCCCCAGGAAGCAGCGGTAGGGAGGGAAGGTCTGCGGGCCAAGCCCGATTCCTCAACACCACATTGGGCACCGTCATTTCTGGAGGGCGCACAGGCGAGTAAGGCGAGGAAGCCCCCCTGGAATTGGGAATCAAGGCGGCAGTCACCATCTCTGGGCTGCCTAGCTGGTACAGGGGAATATCCAGGGTTTGACCGACCTTGATGACGTTGGGATCGCTTAATTGATTCGCATCGAGCAGGGTCTGCGGTGAAACTCCATAGGTCTGGGCGATCGACCCCAGCGTATCCCCCGGATTGACCCGGTAACGCCTGACTTTGGTTGCCCCTGTCCCGTCAGCCGCCTGAGGGGCGATGACAACCGCTGACGACAGGTCTGGCGCTGAGCCCCATTTAGGGGGTACCTCCGGCGTCAGCGATTCCGGGGCGGCGGCGGCGGGCTGTTGGGGGGCCTCTTCTGCGGCTTGTTCCGGCGCACTTACCGAGGGGGGTGTGGCCGGCACCGGCAGATTCTGGATCGCCGGCTCTGCTGCTGCGGCTTCCGGCTTAGCCAGAGCTTCTGGTGCCTGTTTTAGGGCACTTGCCGAGGGGGTTGTGGCCGGTTCGGGCTGCAGTACAGTCGGGCTGGCAGCGGCTTGCGGTACCGTCCCCGGTATCACGCTCGGCACCGCTGCCGATGGGGCTGCTGCCGGCTGCCAGGGAGAGAACGCCCGGGCCTGGGCTGCTGCGGCTTGCGGTGCCGCTACAGCGCCCGGAATCAGTGCCGGCACTGCCACTTCCGATGGGGGTGTTGGCGGTTGCTGGGGCAGGATCACCGAGCTAGGCTTTGCCACTGCTTGTGGTGCGGTGGCTTGCGCCTTGCTCTCCCCATCCGCAGCCGCCTTTGGTTGGGTAATGCCTTCTGTTGGATTTGCCGCAGCTGATGGCTGCTCTGGCTCCGACAACTGTGAATTTGCAGACTCCTCAGACCGCAACTCCGCCACACTGTCTCTCAAGCGGTTCGATGCTTGATTTTCTCCATTGATGGCCACCTCTTGTGTGGCCTTTAAAGCGTCTTCCTTGGCCTTTAACCCCTCTTTGACGCCATTCCCAATTTGCCCCTCACTCACCCACTGCGGCAGGGCAGCTGCGGGCGGTGCCTGCGTCGAAGCTGCGGTCTCCACACCTTGAGACTCTACCCGCTCCGCTGCAGGCTCAACTGCTTGTCCTTCTTCAACGCTGCTGCTTTGTGTCTGGCTGTTCAGTTCTGGGAACTGCTGCCCAACAGGAGCGGCACCCACCTCTTGTGGGGGCTGCGCCGTGGAATCTACCTGTAAATTGTCTGACGGTGACTGCAGGGAATTACCCTCTTGCACCGGCTGCTGTTCCACCGAGGTTTGCCCGGGCTGTTGGCTTGCTGCCGGTGCCGGTGCGACCTCAGCGACAGGCAACACAGGTGCATTCTGCGAGGATGACAGAGCCGTCGTCGCCGTGGGATCGGCTGTCTGGGGCTCAACCGCCAGGGCTGCATCCCCTTGTCGGGGGAGAAACAGGCTTGACGCCCCCATTGAAATGGCCAATCCGATCATGGCTGCTGAGGTGCAAGCCCTGCGATTGCCTTCTGGAGATGTCTGTGTGAATAGTCCCAGCTTGCAGGCAGAATACTTGGCAAAGGTATCCTTGCCTTCTGTGCGGTAAGTAACAGACTTTACCTTTTGCGGAAATGCTCGTTTCAAGAAACGACCTCCTAACGACCAGCGCTTAACTGTCCTTGAGCGAACCTAGCTGTATAACCTGTCAATGATGCATATCACACCGTTAAGAGCTCCTGATCACTGACGGTCAACTCACTTAGGCAAGATTACCCCGCTTTTAAAAATTTGACAAGCTTACATTCGCAACAACCCCAATACAGGAAGTTTCTCAGGCCAGATTCGCTGTTCAGGCGCTTGGAAATCGCACACCCCTGCTTGTCTAAGGGGTTCTTGAGCAAAGCACCTCTGCCCAGGCTCAGCACCTGATTGCAGCGACAGATGAGAATTTACGCTTGTTTTTCCCAGAAAGACAACCGTACTATCCCGTAACTTTTCCCCGGCCCCAGAAGGGCCACCAACAGTCCTGAAGCGCTGAAAGTGCCAGTTTTTCTGGCTGACGCGCCGATTTGGGTGGCAGCGCCCAGACTTGTTGGATAAAAATAATCTATACATTCTATCCCCGCCACCCGCCACCTGTTCAATATAAATTTCTTATATATCCTGCTGGCTTGCCCTTTTGAGGATCGCTGAATTTGCGATTGTCAGGTAATCTTAACTGTGAAGTTGACTTGGGGATGCTCTCAGCTGCCGGTGCCTAAAGCTATCCCAGCTTCCTTGTCTCTATTCCACATAGCCCAGCTGACGCCGCGCTTCAAACAGGCCCACTGCCGCACTCACTGAAAGATTTAGGCTGCGCACACGAGGCTGTGTCATCGGTATATATACCGTTGCCGTACAATTTTCCAGGACTTCCTCTGGCAAGCCGGCTGTTTCACTGCCAAACAGCAGCCAGTCGTCTGGCTGGTACTGGTGTTTGATATAGCTACAGCTTCCCCGAGTGCTGAAGCCGATCCAGCGCCCACCACGCTGCCGGTGGCAAGCTCGAAACGCTTCTAGAGTCGGGTGGTAGTGCAGCTTGACGTATGGCCAGTAGTCCAGACCGGCTCGCTTGAGGTAGCGGTCGCTAATTTCAAAGCCCATCGGCCCCACTAAATGCAGCTCCGTGCCGGTAGCTGCGCACGTTCGGGCAATATTGCCCGTATTTGGCGGAATTTGGGGGTAAATCAGCACAACTTGAGGCATGAGGCCCTAATTCTATCTCACTTTAGGCAGACATATGATCAAAGTTGCCCTCCGGCTGGCAAAAATCTGCCCAAATCAAGAGGGAATATATTTAAATTTCTAATAGGTGGTGCCGGGAAACGACTGATTAGATATTCTAATAGTCGAATCTGGCACAGGGCCTCAGGCCACCCACAGCTGGCACAGCTTATCTTCCAAATCTCCTTCCTGCTTAGCCTGGGCTTGCATGGCCTGGGTGATTACTCCCCTGCAATCTAGCCCTTGCGAGTGCAGTTTTAACCACTGCTGGGCTGTGTTCCCTTCGCGGAGAATTTTCTTGAGCGGTGAGAGGAAGCAGCTGAAGCCTCGTTTCTTAGCAGACGGCCAGACTTGTTGGTAAAGTTCCTCAATCCAATCCCGCGCTAAAATAGCCCTGCCGTCCAGCCAGTGCCGCAACTGGGCGTCTAGGCTGTCTTTGGCGGCTGCTTCCTCGTTGGCGTCGGTGAGGGCAATCAGGTCTTCGGCACGTGCCGACGAGGGCAGCTGGCTGATTTCCAAGGGATCTAAGCTGGGATCTTCTATCAGCTGGGACAGGCGAGCTTCCAGGAGGGCGGTTACCGCCAGCAGGGAAATGGGATCGGCGATTAAGTCGCAGATTCTCAGTTCCAGCCGGTTGACGCTGTAGGGACGCCGGTCGCCGTTGGGGCGGACGGAAGCCCACAGGTGGCGGACGTTTTGCATGGTGCCGGCGGCGAGCTGTTCTTCCGTCCACTGTATGAAGTGGGCGTGGCTTTCAAAGATGGGGACGTGGGCGGGCGTTTTGGGAAACATCTGCCAGCGGGTGGAGTGGGAGCCGGTGACTTGGCCGTCCAGGAAGGGGGAGGAGGCGCTCAGAGCTAGGTACAGGGGCGCTTCTACCCGGATCAGGCGAATGGCTCGCATCAGCAGTTCCGGGTTGCTGATGCCAATGTTGATGTGGACGCTGGCGGTGACGACGCTGGTTCCGTAGGTTTGCTCGATGTAGGTGTGGTAGGGGTTGCCCGGATCGGAGCGGTAAAAGTGCTGGCTGTCGCCCAGGGACAGGGTGCTGCCAGGAATCAGGGTGTAATCGCCCAGAGTGTGCAGGTACTGGCGCAGCTGTAACCTGGGGCGCACTAACTCACACAAGAGCCGGTCGTAGGACGTTAGGGGGGCGGTGGTGTATTCGACGTTGCGACTGTCTGGTTCCCGCACGAATCTGTCTAGGGCGGCAACGATTTTGTCGGAGAGGCCAACAATGTCCCCTTGCGGGGTGCCGGTGTACATCTCGATTTCAAAGCCTTTCGATAGCAGCACGGTTTTGACTCCGCTGTATTGATTGTTACTTATCCAGTATGTCGGAAATTTAGGCGCACGATCTGCGGGCTGTCTGATGTTCCCTGTCAAGTCGCTGGGGCAAAGGGGGCGGTCTGGGTGGCCCTCCCCTACGCTGACCGGGTTTCTCAGCCCAAAAGTTCGTAGTTGGGCTTCAGCCCTTGCGTTCGTAGTTGGGCTTCAGCCCAAAAGTTCGTAGTTGGGCTGCACGCCCAAAAGTTCGTAGTTGGGCTTCAGCCCAAAAGTTCGTAGTTGGGCTGCACGCCCAAAAGTTCGTAGTTGGGCTGCACGCCCAAAAGTTCGTAGTTGGGCTAAAGCCCAAAAGTTCGTAGTTGGGCTTCAGCCCTACCGATTGGCACCTGATTTGAAGATAGGGACAGGCGAGACGCCTGTCCTACGGGGTAAAAGGGATTATTTCTTATTTTTGCCTTTAGGTTTTGAGAAAATTTTCCCGGCACCTTTGGAGTTGATCTCCGGCTGTTTTTGGGCGGCATAGGTGGAGATAAATTTCCCAGGCGAGTCCATATCCGCCTCAGCGATGCCAAGGCGGACGAACTCTGCCCACACTTCCTCACTCAGCAGCCTTAAAGCAAGCTCGCGATTTTCACCGGCAATCGCGCCAACAACTTTCTGCCATCCCTCCCGCAATGAGTCAATATTCGGGTCTTGTGTTGAAAACTGACTCAGCAAAGAAAGTGCTGTGCCGAAACAAGCTGAATCGGGAGATATCTTTTTCGACCTCAGCCCCTGACGCACCACTTTCAGCCACACCGGCATTAGTTCCAGCCAGTTGTTTTCCAGCAGCCGGTTGAGTGCCATTTCCTCCATCCCCAGCGCACCCCACATACAG
>JALOOK010000544.1 GCA_025454445.1 Oscillatoria sp. Prado101
AGATTCTTATAAAAAGAATGCCACCAGGCTGCAAGAAGCGATTCGGCGAGCCGGTGGGGTGAGCCGCGCTGCTGATATTATCGAACAGGTGATATCCACCGGCAACCCCGTCCCCAGCACTGATTAATCTCCCTCGCACTCCCGTTTCGTGACCTCGTGCCGGTAGCGAAACATCTCCTCCAGGCGCGACAGCACCCACATGCTGAGGAAAAGCTCAACCAGCCACCCACCGGGTAAGGCAAAATCAATGGCATCCGTCAGCTTGGTTTTGCCATTTTCCTCAGCAAATAAATGCCGGTGCGTCCAGCTGGCCATTGGCCCTTCCACCTGTTCGTCAGCAAACAGCCGGTTTTTTTCGCAGGAGGTGTGACGCGCCACCCAGCGCACGGGAAATGGCCCCAACCAAAGGCGAAATTCCGAAATAGCCCCCACCTCAAGCCCCCCCTCCCGGCGCACGATTTGCACCGGCTGCCACGGTGGCGTGAGAATTTTCAAAATATCCGGTCTTTCGTGGAAATTCCAAACCACTCCCACCGGCGCATTAATTAATACCGAACGTTTAAAGTGCAGCATCCCGATTTTAGATTTTAACCAGCCAATTTAACGAAGCGGCAGCCGACTGTATTTGCCTGCCCACCACTCCCAGGGAACGATCCTTAAACGCACCCCACTTCTGGAGAGACGCGACATGTCGCGTCTCTCAGCCTTTTCCAAATAATTTAAACTTACTCTCTTCCCGATTTTATCACCTCTTCCCTGCCGATCACCTTGCCATTCTGAGTGACCACTAGCTCTTCGGAATTGATAGTGTATGTCACATCCCCGTTCCTCGCACCAAAAGTGACACCGTCATAAGCTTCGATCGGCAAAGTCACGTTGCTCTTCGTCTCATTTCCCTTTTCCACACCGACGTAAGTACGCATTCCCGTCTCATTATTGTGGCAAATATATATCTTGTAGTTTTTTGTCTCGAACCACCGGATCGCTCCTGAACGATATCCGCAAATCGCGTCAGCCAGCAACACCGGCCTGCTACTCGGTGAAATCCCTGATGCCCCCGGCTCAACATTGCCCGTTTCTCCCGCCTCCTGGAAAGGAGCCGCAACACCGGCAGCGCCCCCCGTCACTCCAGCTGCCTTCACCGCAGGGGCGAACAGCAAACACGCCCCCGCACTCAATAGGACCAGCTTCATGGCCCGCATGCAATTCATTTCCCGTTTTGCCAGTGCCATACCTCTATCCGCCTTTAGCTCAGTGGTGGTGTTCAGCAGACATGAGGGAGCAACGCCCTCAACTGTTTTCTCTCAATTTTACCCCTCGGGCAGCGATTTGTCTCAGGCGTTAACTATTTCTTAATTATGGGGTGCCGGGGGCTGCTCACTTCACCCGGGACAGAGGTAGAATCAAGCGACTCTCCCCACTCCCCCTCGCGCGGAAGGGTAGAAACCCGGTTTCTTTAAGAAACCGGGTTTCTGGCCCATCACAGTTCTCACAAATCATTTATAACCGCTATAGCAGCCAGTTTGGCCAGCGCCGAAGCGCCGGCGCGAGCTTACTGGGGAAAAAGAGCCGTGGCAGCAGCTAGGTGCTTTTGCAGGGTGGCCACCGGCAGGGGGCCTTGCAAGTGGCTCCAGGGCAAAACTTGCTCTAATGACCAGTTGTCGTGGACATAAAAATCCATCTCGGGCAGTTTGCCGCGCAACTCTTTGAAAGCCCGCCGGTAACTGCCGAGAGACTCGCCGTAGTGCCGCACTAATTCTAACAAATGAGACAGCCGCCTGTCGCCCCTGGAAATTAATGCCTGAATCACTGACCAGTTGTAACTTTCCGGGCGAAAATCGGCCCCGTCGCGCCGCAATTGTTTTTCCAGGAACTTCAGCCGCTTTTCCGCATCCCCGCTCACCCCAAACCACTGAAACGGCGTGTGAGCCTTCGGCACAAAAGTGCTGCAACCCAGCGTCAATCTCAATCCCGGCGCGGCTTTTTTAATGTCTCGCACCATCGCCACTGTTTGCTCTATATCTGCTGGCTCCTCCCCGGGCAGTCCCACCATTCCGTAAAGCTTAATACCGCTCAAACCTCCGGCTTTTGCATTAACAGCGGCGGCAATAATCTCATCATTATTGAGTTTTTTGTTGATAATTTGCCGCAGTCTTTCGGAACCGCTTTCCACAGCAATCGTCAGAGATCGCGTATCTCGCTTAGCCAGAATTTGCGCTAACTTCTCAGTGACGGTATTTGTCCGCACCGACGCTAAACTCAGCCGCACGCCGTCATACTTTGGCTGGCTCAAATAATCCAGCAGCGTCTCAAATTCAGGGTGCTGGGTGACAGACGCGCCCAACAAACCCAGCCGGTCAGTTACCTGCAGCCCCCGCTCAATAGCAGGAATCAGCGAAGCTTCCACACTCGCCGTTCTAAACGGCAAAGTCAGATAGCTCGCCAAACAGAACCGGCACATTTCCGGACAGCTGCGCACCACTTCCACCATGTAGATGTTTGACCAAGCCGCTTTTTCTGTCACCACCGTTGAAGCAGAGAGAATATTGCCCCGGTAAGTTTGCTTTTGCACCTGCGCCGGAATCTCTGGTAATGCCGGCGCAATCGATTTGATAGCCCCATCCGGACTGTAATACTCTACTTCATAAAGGCTGGGAACATAAACTCCCGGCACTTGTGCCAGATGCTGCAGCTGAATTAACCTTTCAGCGTTTCGCACTTGCTTGTAAGCTTCGATGAAATCCCCCAGCAGGTTTTCCCCATCTCCCAGCAAAATCACATCAAAGAAATCTGCGAAGGGTTCTGGGTTCGCCGTCAACACCGGCCCCCCACCGAATACAATCGGATGGCTCTCAGTGCGATTCGCCGCCCGAATCGGAATTTCTAGGAATTCCAGCAGGCTGAGGATATTGACATAATCGAGTTCCCATGATAGGGAAAATCCCACTAATTCTGGAGATGCCGGCAGTTGCTCGCGGGTGTCTGTAGCCGGCTGGTACGCACATCGGGGCGCATGGCTAAAGTTGCCCACACCACTTGATAGCCCAGGCTGGTTATGCCAACGCTGTACTCGTTGGGAAACGCAAAAATAGTGGGCACCGCACCGGCATCCGGGGTTGCCGGTGTGAATAGGAGTCGCTCAGCAGAAAATACGTCAGCCGTCACAGATGAGTTAGAATTGCATGCTTTACAGGTCTATCTGCAATTTTATCTTTTTTCCGGGCACCGGCAAGGGTTGCCCTTGCTTTTATCGTTTCCAGCCTGAGGCTGGAAACGCAAATATACAGGCTCTACCTCCTCTCAATTTGGGAGACGCATATATAGACGATTCCCCTGTCTCAAGTTCTTGCTGTAAATACGTCTGCCAGAGGATAATCATGCCTGGACATCTCTCTCACAGGCAGCGGCTTATTTGTATTTTATTTTTAGCCCTAATATTGTGAGGTTCAGCATCAAGGTAATCAGGTTAGCTAGAATTACGGGAACAGACTTTATAAGCAGGCCGTACACTAGCCACAAGAAGCTGCCGGTGCAGAACCGAACCAGCATTTCTAAAGAGACATCTTTGGCCTTGCGGCTTTTCCAAGTTTTCATTACTTGCGGAACAAAAGCTCCCGTTGTTAGCGTCGCCGCTGTCAATCCTAAAATGTTAATCCAATCCATCTACTTGTCAGGCATTTACCAGAGACTGGTGGTCAGTATAAGACAAATTTAGTAGTGTGGTCAAGGGGAGTTTTTTGGCAATAAATGACTCGCCGAAACGTGGATGTGGCACCCTCTGGCTATCCGGTGCGAAACGCAGGCGGCTCCCAAAAGTGAGCGCCGCTTTTTTCAGCTTCACTTACCGTCTTTTTCAGTTGCTAGGCAGTAGGATTTTGAGGCGGCAAAATGTTTCACCCCCCTTTGATGTTCTTTATAGGGCCTGGTAGATGCCTCGATTTCCGGTCGGTCGCTAAAGGCAGCCGTCATTTGGCGATAATTTTCACTATTATACTCTAAGAGGCACAGTGCGGCACCGGCAGTCCGGGATCGCGTTCGGGACCTTGCGGGGGCGCCAGATGTCCCGCCTGCACTCAACAGCTGCCGGCACCGGCACCCGATGTCCCCACCGCCTCATGGCCCCAAGCTGCAAGCACCCCTATCCCCACCCCAGCCACCGGGCGGCGGTAAGTCCCCAAAGGGCGTGGCGGAGTCAGGAGTGCCGGTGAGTGCCTGCTTGCCTTGCGCTGGCACACGGCGCTCGCGTCGGTGTCCCAGCCCGCGAGTCGTTAAACTCCATCAATGTCAGGTATAGTTGCCACATGGGGGTGCATCCTTTGACTTTACCTGAGAAACAGTTGATTGCTATCATCCAACAACGAGAGCTTTTCCAGGCTCTCCCCAAACCGGCAGCCAATTCAGGTTCAACCGGGGACAGACTAGCCCAACTGCCCAAAAGCAGATTCACTCACAAGCGCTGAAATCTATGAGTCCTGTTGTGAAAGTTCTTCAACCCTCTGGCCTTTTAGACGGTACTAAGGCCACTCAAGTGCGCCAAGAGATTGACGGCATTCTTACCCAGGGAGCGGATATCGTATTAATCGATCTCAAGGATGTCACCTTCATTGACAGTTCTGGTTTGGGTGCTCTGGTGTCAGCGCTCAAAGCCGTGCGCTCTGCCGGGAGTAAGCTGTTTATCTGCTCGATAAACGCTCAAGTCAAGATGCTGTTTGAACTGACAAGTATGGATCGCGTGTTTCAGATATTCCCCAACCAGGATGAATTCAAAAAGAAGGTTATGTCAGCAAATTAAGGGACTTGGTATCTGAGTAAGTCTAGAAGTTTGAACAGGGAATTTTGCCTTGATAATTTTTAATGCTTTTCACAATTCCTCATTCAAATTTATCCCAACGTCCCTTGATTATAGCCGCTAACCGAAATTGATTTGCAGCAGAGAAAGATCGTCTTCTAATGTGTCTTTTGAGCTGATTTTCCGAATGTAATTTAACAGATGATCCACATCGGCAGTCTGTGTCTGCCGGCAGTGCGCCGCCAGGTCGATAAAGGCATCCATCCCCCAAAGCGTGCCGTCAGGTTGGCTAATTTCGTAAACACCATCACTAAAGATGTATAAGGTGCTGGAGGTGTCAATATCGCAAGAATCGCATATATATTCTGCTTCAGGAAACATACCTATCGGCAAGCCCGGTGTTTTCAGCTTTTTCACCTGGGTGGTGGCTGGCGGTTTGCCCGAGAGCAACACTGCCGGTGGGTGGCCAGCGCTGGCATATACCAGCCGCCGCTTGACTCGGTGATACACCCCATACCAGATTGTGAAGTATTTGTCAACGTAGGCAGACCGCTGGTGATTTAGCTGGAAATACTGGTTCAGGGCATTCAGGACTTCATTGGGCTGAGAAAAATTGGTGTCTGGCAGCGAGCGCGAGCGCAGCAGGTTGAGCACCAAAACTGAGAGCAGTGCCGGTCCCACACCATGTCCCGCCACATCCAGCAGGTAAATCACCAAACGATCTGGATCGAGCCAGTAGTAGTCAAAGCAATCGCCTCCCAGCTGTTTGGAGGGAATAAACTTGGCCTTGACACTCACCGGCTCTCCCTCAAAGGTCGATGGCAGCAGCGATTGCACATAGTCAGCCGCATCCGCCAAGTCCGCCTGCAAAATTTGCTGTTTGCTTTGCAAATCTTGATTGAGCTTTTGCAAATCTTGATTCAGCTGGTGTATCCGCAAACCCGCTCGCACCCGTGCGTTCAGCTCATTCATCTCAATCGGCTTCGACAGAAATTCATCCGCGCCGGTATCTAGCCCTATCACCCGATCCTCGATTTCCCCTCGCGCCGTCAGCAGAATGAAAAATGTCGCTGACAGCTCTGGATTCGCCTTCACCCACCGGCACACCTGAAGCCCATCCATCAGGGGCATCATCCAGTCACTAATAA